>JALXDW010000176.1 GCA_027070385.1 Chromatiales bacterium | reverse complement strand
ACATATATACACCGTGTGTTCTGGGCACAACCTTTTCGTCAGAACACGACAATAATGTCAGAAAACTGAACAGCAATATCAAGGATTTTATAATTTTCATTTTTTTATTCCCATTGTTTATATTCATAGAATTTTATTCACTTAAAGAATCATTCGATGTAGCGGATTTTACCTTTTGTTCAATAAATAAAGGTATAAAAATAATCAGGTCATAGATATGTAATAAGGACTGCCCCAGAAACTTGAAAACGGTACCAATAAACCGTAGTAACCAGGCGAAGGCTCGTAAGAAACCAACTGCAACGATACCAAGAACGGTACGGAAGGATTGTACAAACGTTTCAAACGGAATTGCGACGAACATTAAAACAAAGGGCAGGATAAAACCCAATGCCATTTGTGAACCGGTTGTAATCCAGGATACT
The DNA here is from genome assembly GCA_027070385.1 of Chromatiales bacterium. Lineage (GTDB taxonomy): Bacteria > Pseudomonadota > Gammaproteobacteria > UBA6429 > Thiohalophilaceae > SZUA-37. The sequence continues at coordinate 1,512 of JALXDW010000176.1, read as the reverse complement.
GAATTTTCCAATGCAGCCGCACCATCATCCCCACGCAACAACGCACCAGTAGCCTGATCTGCTTCCATTAAAATTTCACGGGTAAAACCTAAACCGGCTTCAATAATGGCCAATGACAACAACATAATAAACAGGAACCAGGCAATTCGAATACGTAACTTGTCATTGAGGGCACCGACGATTGGAAATAATTTGGTAATACGCAATGACTCCATCAGGAAAATACCAAGCGTCATTTCCACCAAAATCATAATCATTGCAGCAATCTGGTTAAGCTGAAAACCCAAAAACAAGCTGGTGGTACCACCGACCATTTCCGACATAGGCCGTGCAATAAGCTGGAAGTTTACCATGGCAATACCGGCAGCAATCACCATAACCGCCAGAGAAGTAAAAAAATGCTGTAATGATGATGACGATAACATTCGCACGGCTTGATCAGTACCTTTAACAATATCTTCATATTGCACCATGTGACGGTCAATGGTTTGTGAGCGAGCCAGAATGCTGGTGACATTTTTATTGACACTATTCAGGATAGTTAAAACCTTACGCCAGTGAGGCATCATGGTGCGTAATCTGTCATGGCGTTTATGACTGGCCTTACGGTATTCTTCAATAGCACCCGTATTGGCTTTGACTAATGAATGATGAATGTCTTCTAGAATATTCCCTACCATCGGATCACCTTTGGAGGGGATTTTCGCAACCGCTTCAACCGCTTTAATCCAGCCCGGTGGCTCTGGCGGCACTTCGATACTGGCCTGGTAGTCTTCTTCTATCGCAGTAATTTCTTCATTTAACAGCCGGTGCATGGCCGGATATTCCGCCAAATCCCGACGGACCGTTGCGTCAATACGCTCAAATTCCCTTTCAATCATGCGCTCTTCGGCTTCTCGCCCAGCGGCTAATAAAACCTCCCGATTACGATTGGCCAGTCGTGATTCGATACTCATGACCGACTGTGCACTTAAACGCATTGCATTATGTACCACGCGACTCAATGAGATAATGGCACGATGTGCCGGCCGACGTGAAATATAAAGCACCAAAATAGTCACAACGACCATTAATAAAATGGCAACAACAGGATTTAATCCAAGTGAATCCAAAAACGACATAGTCAAACTCCTGGTTTGGTATAATTATGATTATTATTGTTATTCCTTGCAGCTGTCTGACAATAATCGTATTTTAACCTGAGCACCAACGAGTGGTTCACAGACCGATTACAAAGTGACACAGAAGAAATGTATATAATAGTATAGACAGTAAAACCCTGTTTTCAGTTTAAAAACGGTGTTTTGTCGAGTTGATCACTTTAAGTGTATTGGAATATAGTGATAAAGATCGGCTGTATGCCATACCAGAATTTACGAAACCGTTTCTTCTTGTGGCATTAACCTGGCCCGCATCCGCAAATGAGCCTGACTTAACAACTGACTGACCCGTGATTCACTCACATCCAGTACACAACCTATTTCACGCAGGTTCATTTCTTCATCGTAATAC
>JALXDW010000175.1 GCA_027070385.1 Chromatiales bacterium | reverse complement strand
GTCCAGATTAATTGACCAGTTGGGATATGAATATTGGCAATTCGCCCCTGATAAGCTACAACGTACAGGTTTTCACCATAAATAACAGGGTCGGCATCGATATCAACCATTCTTTCAATTTCAGTACGGCCCGTTGAGACCGCAACGGTCAAATTCCAGATAACCTGCCCGGTTTCAATTGACAACCCGACTAATTTGCCATTATCCAGACCACTGATCAATGTACTCTCATAAACAACAGGCGTACTGTTACCTCGTAGTGTTAAAGCCGGTACAGCACGATCGTAAACCCATTTTTCCTCGCCTGTTTTCAGTTCAAGCGCAGTAATTTTTCCGTCAACTGATTTTACAATAACATTCTGGCCTGCTTTTACTGGTTTGGCAAAAACTTCACTCGATACTTTTGATTTCCATAATAGTTTACCTGTATCAATATCAAGAGCAATCACATCGCCTTCATTTGTCGCGAACAACAGCATATTATCAATCTTGCTCAGTCCAGCTGAAACCGGTAAATCCAGTTGTTTGTCCCAGACAATTTCACCTGTCTCTGCATTAAAAACAGCGAGAAAACCAAGGTAATCAATGCTATAAATGTTTCCTTTATAAAAAAGTGGTGATAATCGGTAATACCGATCACTGACACCTTCACCCACCTGTATGAACCATTGTTCATTCACTCTTAGTTCTTTTTTAATCGGCATGAGTTTGGTCGGTGGTAATACCGGGGACGGTGACGAACTACATGAAGACAGTACAATACTTACCGCCATAACTGGAACAAGAAATAAATATCCACGCATTGAATAATTACTCCTTCGCAACACTGGCTAAAGGTGTATCAGAAGCCGGAAGATTGTTTAATTTCATCTCAACCATTGAACGCCGACGTGCACCCGGATTTAACCCGGATAAAGCAAGCTGATATTCTACCCGAGCATTCGAATATGATTTCAGTGCGGTGTAAATATCACCCCGTAATTCAGCATAAGTTGAATCAAAACCGCTTGCCTTAACATCTTTAATCAAGGTAAGTGCCTCATTTGCTTTATTCATTTGTAACAATACTTTTGCCAGCCTGATTCTTGCAATATGTACAAAACCATCCTGTTTACTGTTTTTAATAATCCATTGTAATTGCTCAACGGCAGCTGAATACTTTCCGTCTTCAACCAGTTTTTTAGCTGCAACAAAAGCAGCCAGATCAGCATAGCTGTTACCTGCTTGTTGTGATTCTATTTGTTTCAGCTTTGCTGAAAACTTGTCCTTATCTTTACCGGACAGTGCCACAACTTCTTCAAATTGCATCGATGCAAGTTTGGCCTGTTCTTCCACGTTAGCTTCCCAGTAACGATAACCACCAATGCCAGCTATTCCCAGAACAAGACCTAAAATGATGGCTCTGCCATTTTCTTTCCACCAGTTTTTTATTGCTTCAATCTGTTCTTCTTCTGTTTGATATTCTTCACTCATGACCTTTCACTCTAATTTTTAAAATTATTTCCAATAAACTGGAGCAATTCAGATTGCCCCAGTTTTTGTTGTTGCTGTTTTTCCCTTAAATTTTTTACACACACTTTATTTTCGCTCGCCTCATCATCACCGATAATAAAGGCATAACTTGCACCGGCTTTATCAGCCCGTTTCATCTGACTTTTAAAGCTGCCACCATCACAATTAACCAGCAATGAAATATCAGGATATTCATCACGTATTGTTTCAATCCACGGAAACACTACCTGCTGTGCTTTTTCTCCAGCAACAATCACATAAATATCAGGCTGCCCCGGTTCAATAGCGATATCTGCCTGCTCAACCATTGCAACCAGCCGCTCAACGCCCATGGCAAATCCAATCGCAGTGGTGGCTTTTCCACCCAGTTGTTCAACAAGACCATCATAACGCCCACCCGCACAAACAGTTCCTTGTGCGCCCAGTGCGTCGGTGACCCATTCAAAAACGGTTTGCGAATAATAGTCCAGACCGCGTACCAGCGATGTATTCACAACATAGTCAATGCCCAGTCTGTCCAGCTGTATACAAAGTTGTTTGAAATATTGTTCCGATTCTTCATCCAGGTGCTCCAGTAACTTGGGTGCATTGGCAATAATATCCTTTAAATCCGGATTTTTACTATCCAATACTCTTAGCGGATTCGTTGCCAAGCGACGCATACTGTCTTCATCCAGCTTGTCTTTGTGCCGGGTTAAATACTCAACCAGTAATTCTTTATAGGCTGCACGAGACGCATTGGTTCCCAATGAATTAATTTCCAGACGTACGTTCTTTTCTATACCGATTATTTTCCAGAAACGTGCAATCATGGAAATTAACTCGACATCAATATCCGGGCCCGCCATACCAAAAGCTTCAACGCCCATTTGCTGAAACTGTCGATAACGTCCTTTTTGTGGGCGTTCATGTCGAAACATCGGCCCCATATACCATAAGCGTTGTTGCTGATTATGCAATAAGCCATGTTGTAAACAGGCCCGTACGCAACAAGCCGTCCCTTCCGGCCGCAATGTCAGACTGTCACCATTGCGATCTTCAAAGGTATACATTTCTTTTTCAACAATATCGGTGACTTCACCAATGGAACGTTTGAACAGCTCTGTCTTTTCAACAATCGGCATGCGTATTTCAGCGTATGCATACTGGTTCATTAATTTTCGAAAGGATGCTTCTATAAATTGCCAGCTCGCTATGTTTTCTGGCAGTAAATCGTTCATTCCTCTGATTGCTTGTAATATTTTTGGCACGTTTTAAATCTCTACAACAATAATTCTAATTTGGTTCACATTGGCAGTACTGGATTACTGACGAATAAACCACCAACTTGCCAGAAGCAGTCCCATCACAACAATAAACAATATTGCCCAGCTGATACCCTGACGAGATGATTCTGATAATTTTTGACCCTGCCCCATATAATTGGGTACCAGTTCAGACTGTGAGTCATCCTGTTGGTAACACATTTGTGAAACCTGCAACTCCGGAATTTTTAGTAACCGGGCATAACTTCGAATATAACCATTCACATAAGAAATACAGGTTATTTCTGAAAAGTCATCTTCTTCAATCGCAATAATATAACTGACATCCAGATTCAGTTTTGATGCCACTTCCTCCTGCGTCATATTTGATTCTTCACGTTGCTGTTTCAGTATTCTCCCCGCCTCATAAGTCGGGGAGCTTTTATCCTCTGTCTGTCCGGTTTCATCCCCTGATATTTCATTGTCCTTCATTAGAGTTCCCCTGAGCTTTTAAGCTTTTTTAGCAACTGCGCTTCTTTGGACTTTGGAAATTTTTTTGTAAGCGACCATGACAAACTTCGCAGTGTTTTAGTATCATTTTGTTTCTTGGCGATTAAAATACCCAACCATAAACTCTGCGGGGTATCATGTCCGACCCGGTTATAATATCTGAGATACTTGACTGCCGATTCAAGATTTTGCGCATCAAAATCCAATTGCGCAACTGCTAATAGCGATGTTGACAAATTCGGGTTAAGGCTAATGGCTTTAATATAATTTTCTCGGGCAACCTTTATATTGCCTTGCTCTTCTGAGCAAACACCAATATTCTCAAATACCTTGCTTCGATCAACATAAACCGGGTTTTTTAATGCTTCATTAAAATATTTGAATGCTTCCGTGTATTTTTTATTTGCACATAAAAATGCACCGTAATTATTGTTGATGGCAGAATCATCCGGGGACACTTCAAGTGCCTGTAAAAAGTAACTATTAGCACGTTCGTTTTCTTTTATCCGGCGATACAATTCAGCCATATATAAATAGGCTTTGCCATTATCCGGGTTTTGTCTGATAGCTTTTTCAAGTTTTTTCAGAGCCTGGTCGTTCTGCCCTTTCATTAAATAAGCCAAGCCCAGTTCTGCATTTAATCTTGAGGCCCGGTCCAAATCCTGAACCCGTGTTGAGGAACAACTGGTTAATATTAATAAACAACAAAGCAAAAAACCTGTTTGTAACATTAAAGAATTCTCCCTGATATTGATTTATTATTAATATTATGACGACTTACTTTAATTTCTTCACGACGAAATCGTCGTTTTGTTTTATCCATCACTTTACCTGCAAGTTGGCCGCAAGCAGCATCAATGTCTTCACCACGGGTTTTACGCGTTGTTGATATCACACCGGCCTTCTTTAATATGTTTCTGAACATTTCAATCGTCTCAGCTGACGAGCATTGATACCCTGAACCAGGAAAAGGATTAAATGGAATCAAGTTTACCTTCGATGGAATATCTTTTATTAATGCCACCAGTTCACGTGCATGCTGTGGTTTATCGTTAATCCCGTCCAACATAACATATTCAAACGTGACTTTACGTTTATGATCACCTTTTACATAAAATTTACAAGCATTAAGCAACTGCTTAATCGGATATTTTTTATTAATCGGCACCAGTTCATTACGCAACGTATCATTGGTCGCATGTAATGAAACAGCTAAAGCCACATCACTCACTGCTTTTAACCTTTCCAGTGCGGGCACCACACCCGAAGTGCTGATAGTCACCCGGCGCTTTGATAAACCATAGGCATTGTCATCCATCATAATATTCATAGCGGCAACCACATTATTAAAGTTCAATAATGGTTCACCCATACCCATCAACACTACATTACTGATGACACGTTGATTTCGCGGCATGACTTTCATTGCCTGGTTTGCAGCCCAGACCTGGCCGATAATTTCGGCCGTACTCAAATTGCGGTTAAAGCCTTGCTGTGCGGTTGAGCAAAAACGGCATTCCAACGCACAACCAATTTGCGAGGATACACATAAGGTACCGCGATCATTCTCCGGAATAAACACTGTTTCAATCGCATTACCTTGTTCCAGTTGCAGTAGCCATTTAATCGTACCATCGTCCGATACCTGCTGTTCGATAATATCCGGCACTCTTATTTCTGCAATGGCGGTTAACTTTTCTCTCATCGCCTTGCTCAGATTGGTCATTTGCGCAAAGTCACTCACACCAAACTGATAAATCCACTTGAGCATTTGTGTCGTACGAAATGGTTTCTCACCCAGCTCGGTGAAAAATGCTTCCATACCCTGACGGTCGAAATTTAATAAATTAACCCGTGAATCCGACAAACAAATGTACCTCAAATCGCTCTATTATATATCATGCGCTCAATAGAGCCTTAAAAACCGTTAATGTTCTGCAAAATTCGGTATTTTTTGTCTAAATTTCACCCTTTACGGGGTCAACCATGCTGAAAAGCAGATTTAGGGAAAATAGCACGCAAATACAGCGTCAATCCGTACAAAACAGCCTGGATTTTAACCTTTTAGGCTAGATCTAGCCAATGAAAGCATGGTTTTATTGGGATTGAATCAGTCTCGGTGACTCATCAATAAGATTAAGGCCTTTAGACAGAACCTCTGGCACTGGAACAGATTATTTTAATCTCTCTCGTCAATCCAGGCCATTTGAATGGCTTCCAGAATTTTTTCACCGGAATGAGCCGGATCGTCATCAAAATTTTCCAGATCCATGACCCAGTTATGCAGGTCAGTAAAACGAATTGTTTTGGGATCCACATCCGGGTGTGCTTCATCGAGCTCAATGGCTATATCAAGTGTATCTGTCCAGCGTAATGACATAATTGGCTCCAGGATGTTTGGGGTATCTTCAAAAATACAGCTTAATGCTGAGTAACGATTTTACACACTCTCTGCCGCTAAAAACACCCCCCTAAGTGTATGATTTTATTTCTTAATATTTACATGGTTAATGCAAAAACATGGCTTGTCAGCCGAACAGGCTCGCCACAGCCACTTAACTTATTGTTCCCATGAACGCGCCTTTAATTCATCTTTTAAACGCTGTAAAGCCAGCTTTTCAGTTGTGTCATATTGACTCAAGCCCAACGTCCAAAGATAATGCTTAAATTCATTCTCGTTTGTTTGCCCTGACATACCATAATCAAGCACCCATTGATCCGCCTGGGATTCAGATACATCATACTGCCAACTAAAATCAATTAACGAAATTCGTGTTATATGCTTATCCCATGCCTTGAATACAGCTGAAATAAATTCAGCCTGCTGAGCTTCACTGCTCTTGTTAACAACACTTGAAGCATAACCACATTCCTGTAGTAATATCGGTTTATCTGTAATAGTACTCACCATTAAATCAAAATCTGTCGCAATGGATGAAACAGGCCGCATTGTAAAATCTGTGTTAAGCGGGTAATAGGTCAATACAGCACTATCGAGATTCGGCAAAAAGTTTAAATACTGTGTATGTATATCCAGGGTGTTTAATGCTGAAAATTGAACAATACTACTCACATTCACATTGCTACCCCAAAGACTTTTAATTCTAGCTTTGGCCGCCTTAAAGAAGGTTTGCCACTTAGCCCATTGGCTTGCATCACTACCCAAAGTTGCATCGATTTAGTTACCAATGTGAATCCATTTTAATTTGCCACTGGCATTTAAACTGGAGAGTTGAGCATGCAAATTTGTTAACAAATTTTCAAAAGCGGCAATAACTGACGGTGAGTCAAAATCCAGGCCAACCAAGTCAGTCGGGAAACGCACACCAGCGGTATCAAGTGGACGAAGAACTAAAGTGATATCGCCGGTTTGTAGCGGGTAGTAACTATCGATAATAGCAGGCAATGTATTATCGTAATTGCCTAGAGAAGGCTCAAGGATTGACCAATCTAACGACACACTCACCTCACGCACTCCCAAAGCCATGGCTTTGTCATAAGCCGATGCGTAAGTGACCGATGGAACCTCTTTCA
>JALXDW010000174.1:264-1948 GCA_027070385.1 Chromatiales bacterium | reverse complement strand
TAAACTGACGATAATGTTTGACACAAGGCGAATACAAATATAAAATCGCGACCCTTTCTTGACATGAATGTCATCTTGGAGAAAACGAACAATGTATGCGGTAATCAAAACCGGCGGTAAACAGTACCGCGTAAAAGAAGGTCAGACACTTAAAGTTGAAAAACTAAATGTCGAAAAAGGCGATTCAATTGAATTAAACGAAGTGTTAATGATTGCTGATGGCGAAGACGTCAAGATTGGCGCACCTTATGTTGAAGGTGGCTCAGTATCTGCGACGATTGAAGATCATGGTCGAGGCGACAAGGTTCGCATCATCAAATTCAACCGTAGAAAGCACTTTCGCAAGCAAATGGGGCATCGCCAGTCTTACACAGAAATCAAAATCACTGGCATTTCAGCCAGTTAAGATTAAACAAGCATTATAGAGGCACTAAGCAATGGCACATAAAAAAGCTGGTGGTAGTACCCGTAACGGACGCGATTCCATATCAAAACGCCTTGGCGTTAAGCGTTTCGGCGGCGAAGAAGTATTAGCGGGCAACATTTTAATTCGTCAACGTGGCACACCAGTAAATGCTGGCACAAACGTTCGACGCGGTCGCGACGACACCTTGTTTGCAACAGCAAATGGCAAGGTTGTTTTTGAAACAAAAGGCCCTAAAAACCGTAAATATGTGAGTGTTGTAGCCGCTTAATCAAAAGCCAGCCTAACAACCCCGCATAAGCAAAAGCCCCTTAACCGGGGTTTTTGTGTTTATAATGACACATTTTCCATCACCTCTCTTTTTTTCTGGCAGGAACACCAATGAAATTCGTAGACGAAGCAAAAATCATTGTCGAAGCAGGCAAAGGCGGCAACGGCTGCGTTAGCTTTCGTCGCGAAAAATATATCCCCAAAGGTGGCCCCGATGGTGGCGATGGCGGCGATGGCGGCAGTGTTTATTTTGTTGCCGACGAAGAACTCAACACTCTGGTGGATTTTCGCTTTACCCGTTATTACCGCGCAGAAAGCGGGACACCGGGGCAAAGTAAAAACTGCACAGGCAAAAAGGGCGAAAGTCTATATATCCACGTCCCGATTGGCACCATTATCAAAGATATTGAAACCGAAGAAATATTGGGCGACATGACCAAACCCCAACAAACCGTCAAGGTTTGTCAGGGTGGTTTTCATGGTCTGGGGAATGTACGCTTTAAAAGCTCGGTCAACCGTGCCCCACGCCAGTCCACCAACGGCTCCCCCGGTGAACGACGGGAATTATTACTGGAGTTGCAGGTACTGGCAGATGTTGGGTTGCTGGGCATGCCAAACGCGGGTAAATCAACTTTCATCCGCTCGGTTTCCGCTGCCAAACCCAAAGTAGCCGACTATCCGTTTACCACACTTTACCCTAACCTGGGTGTGGTCAGCCTGGACAAATACAAAAGCTTTGTTATTGCCGATATTCCCGGATTAATTGAAGGCGCTGCAGAAGGTGCAGGCCTGGGCATTCAGTTTCTTAAACATTTGTCCCGCACCGGTCTGCTGCTGCATATCGTCGATGCGGCACCAGCCGATGAAAGCGTTGATCCGGTTGATGAAATCCGCAAAATTGAACAGGAACTGGCGAAATACAGTGAAGCACTGGCCAATCAACCTCGCTGGCTGGTGATAAACAAACTGGACTTGTTATTGGAAGACGAA
>JALXDW010000174.1:0-254 GCA_027070385.1 Chromatiales bacterium | reverse complement strand
AAACGCGGGTAAATCAACTTTCATCCGCTCGGTTTCCGCTGCCAAACCCAAAGTAGCCGACTATCCGTTTACCACACTTTACCCTAACCTGGGTGTGGTCAGCCTGGACAAATACAAAAGCTTTGTCATTGCCGATATTCCCGGATTAATTGAAGGCGCTGCAGAAGGTGCAGGCCTGGGCATTCAGTTTCTTAAACATTTGTCCCGCACCGGTCTGCTGCTGCATATCGTCGATGCGGCACCAGCCGATGAAA
>JALXDW010000173.1 GCA_027070385.1 Chromatiales bacterium | reverse complement strand
GTTCTGAGAAATGAGAAAGATCATTAATGTCAGTCATAAAGATTTTGTTTATATAGGTTCGTGTTGACCCGGTTACTTTACCCTCGCCACATCCGGCTAGGGAACCCGTCCATTTTTTTCGGGTAAAGACCCAGTTATTTTCAGATGAAAGTTTCTTGTTAAATTTATAGCCATCAAGATTAAACGTCTTTATTTCCTGTGGATTTTTTATCCGGTTTTTAATGATATAACGACTCATCATACCGCGTGCTTTTTTTGCATAAATCCCAATCATTTTGAAACCATCATCCCGCGCCTCTTTAAATGCCGGGGTGATAATTGTACCTTCGAGATTTTTTTTCTGTATTACTTTAAAGTACTCGTTGGATGCCAGATTGATTAATGTATTTTCTTTTTGTTTTTTAAATTCGCTGTTCAGCTTGTCAGTAATTTTATTATCCCAGAATTCATACAAATTCTTTGCTTTTTTTACCGGAAGTTTTAGCCCCATCTCCAGCCGGTAAGCCTGCATCAGATCCAGTGGACGCAGCAAACCGTAAAGACCTGACAGTATTCGTAAGTGTTTTTGTGCAAAGTCCAGATCTTTTGAATTAAAATCATCAATGTTCAGTCCAGTATAAACATCCCCCTTAAAGGCAAGTGCGGCCTGTTTCGCATTTTTAGTGGTAAACGGTGTTTTAAACTGCTTAAAACGCGCAACATTGAGGTCTGCAATTTTATCACTGACAGACATTAATTTTTTAATGTCATTATGGGAATAATGGCGCATTTCCCGTACCAATGTGTTCGATTCTGTTAAAAAATCCGGTTGGGTGAATTTTGCTGTTTCTGCAGGGGTTTCAAAATCGACAGTTTTTGCGGGAGAAATGACAATAATCATAAAGGGCCTTGAATACGGTGGTTTTACTGCGGCTATGCTATCAAATTTACAGGTTACGATAAATAGATCATAGTATGGTAAACTTGTGTACCAATAAATCCTTGAGTTTAAAAGAGGCTGTTCAGTTATTGCTAATGACATATTCTGATCTAAAATCCCTATTATCCATAACCCTATTGTGGTTGGCTCTTACCTCAATGACTGCAGTGGAAGCTGCGGCTTCTGCCAGTCAAGATGTTGGCTATAAAGTAGGTCAGACAGCACCTGAATTTCAACTGAAATCATTGGCAGGTAAAACCTGGACATTGGCCGCATTGCGTAACAAAGGGTATGTGATGCTGGTTTTTTGGGCTGTAGACTGTGTGTACTGTTATGCGCATGTGAAAGATTTTAATGCGTTACATGCCAAGTATAAAGACAAGGGATTAACCATTGCAGCGATTAACATTGGGGCCGAGTATGATGATGATGTGGCTGAATATGTAAAAGATAATAATATAAAGTATCTTGTTTTAAGTAATCGGCTGGATAATCTGGATGTTGCCGAAGCGTATCATTCTGTTGTGACACCCACCATGGTCATCGTCAGTCCTGAAGGTAAGGTCGTTTATTACGGTTATTCATTGCCGGATATTTCAAAATTTATTAAGTAGATATTAAACCTATGCAAAAACAAGTTATTTCGTCTGAGAAAATTCATTCGTCTTTTGAATGGCTTCGTAGTGAACCTATTCATTCCTTAAACCTGACTATTGAAGAGTACCGTCATATTAAAACTGGTGCCACGCATTATCATTTGGCGTCAGATAATAGCGAGAATGTTTTTCTTGTTGCACTTAGAACGGTACCGATGGATTCCACCGGTGTTGCCCATATGCTGGAACATACGGCATTGTGTGGTAGTAAAAAATACCCGGTACGTGATCCCTTTTTTATGATGATTCGGCGTTCACTGAATACTTTTATGAATGCTTTTACCAGCAGTGACTGGACAGCCTACCCGTTTGCCAGCCAGAATCGTAAAGACTTTTTTAACTTGCTTGATGTGTATCTGGATGCTGTCTTCTTTTCGCGTCTGGATGAACTGGATTTTGCACAGGAAGGGCATCGGCTGGAATTCTCGGAAATGGAAAATCCTGAATCCGAACTCCTGTATAAAGGTGTGGTCTTTAATGAAATGAAAGGCGCACTGAGTTCGCCTGTGAGTCAGGTTTGGGAATCTCTGTATAAATATCTTTATCCCAGTACCACCTATCATTATAACAGTGGCGGTGATCCGGAATTTATTACTGATTTGAGTTACCAGCAGTTATGTGATTTTTATAAAACACATTATCATCCATCGAATGCAGTCTTTATGACATATGGTGATATTCCTGCAGCTGAATATCACACTGTTTTTGAAGAGAATGTACTGCAACATTTTTCACCACTGGATAAAACCATCAGTGTTAAGGATGAAAAACGCTATCATGCACCCATTGTTATCGAAGAATATTATGGTATTGACAGTGAAGAATCATTGGAGACGAAATCCCATGTTGTCATGGCCTGGTTGTTAGGGCATAACACTGATCTGGAAGGCCTGTTAAGTTCACATCTGTTATCCAGTCTTTTGCTGGATAACAGTGCATCGCCACTTCGCAAGGCATTGGAAACGACTGAACTGGGAGCCGCCCCATCTTCACTTTGTGGGCTGGATGATTCAAATCATGAAATTACTTTCATGTGTGGTCTTGAGGGCTGTAAAGCGGAAGATGCCCAGAAAATTGAAGATTTAATTTTAACGGTGTTCAGTGATATTGCCGAAAACGGCGTACCGTTAGAGAATGTTGAAGCTGTTTTACATCAGTTAGAACTTGGACAAAGGGAAGTCAGTGGTGACAGTTATCCTTATGGGCTTTCTATTATATTAGAGGGGCTGTCGTGTGCCATTCATCGTGGCTCACCCGCGGCATTGCTTAACCTTGATCCGGTTATTGAATCTTTAAGAGAAAAAATCCAGGATCCGGATTATGTGAAGAATCTGGTTAAAACAAATCTGCTTGAAAATCTGCATCGGGTACGTTTGACAATGAAACCGGATGCTGAGTTGAACCAGCGAAAAGAAGCCTTTGAAAAAACAAAATTGGCGGCGATTAAAGCGTCACTTGATAACGATGAAAAACAAAAGATTATTAAGCAGGCCAAAGCACTGGAAAAAAGACAGGCCAGCGAAGATGACATTGAAATCTTGCCGAAAGTCACTTTGCAGGATGTGCCTCTTGAAATGTCGATTGCAAAAGGCGATAAAGTTGAGGTTCAACAAACAACCGTTTCACTTTATCCGCAACCGACAAACGGGTTGGTGTATCAACAGGTTGTTTGCACTTTGCCTGAAATGGATCAGCAAACATTATCGTACCTGCCACATTTTTCAAGTTGCTTGCCTCGATTGGGGATTGCCGATAAAGATTATCTTGCGGTACAGAATTGGCAATACAGTGTTACCGGTGGAATTAATGCATACCAAACAATTCGGGCTTCAGTCGATGATGCCAATAGCTTATCCGGGTATTTTGTTTTATCCGGCAAGGCACTGCTGCGCAATCAACAACCGCTCAGTGAAATCATGCAAAATACCTTTGAATCAGTTCGGTTTGATGAATACGATCGTATTGGTGAATTAATCGCACAAAAAAGAGTACGAGCAGAACAAAGTGTGACAGGGAACGGGCATAGTCTTGCTATGTTGGCCGCTTCAGCGGGTGTTAGCAAGGCAGCAAAACTGGCGCATTCACTACGTGGTTTGAAAAGTATTCAAACATTGAAAGAACTGGATGATCGCTTGGTCGACAAAACCGAGTTAAAAGAATTTGCCTCAGCATTTTCTGATTTACATCAACAAATGATTCAGACCTCACGTGAATTTTTGCTGATAGCAGAGAATCAACATCTTGCTGAATGTCAGCAAAGTATGCTCAAGTCCTGGTCGAAAGTGGTGACGAAGAGCCATGATGGTAACTTTTCACTGTCCGAAAATATTGTACCGGTTAAACAGGCCTGGCTGACTAATACACAAGTCAATTTTTGCGCCAAAGCTTATGCCGGTGTGCCGATGACCCATAAAGACTCTGCTGCCTTAACAGTACTGGCTGTTTTTATGCGCAATGGCTTTTTGCATAACCGCATTCGTGAAAAAGGCGGTGCTTATGGTGGGGGAGCGAGCTATGATAACGAAATGGCAGCATTTCGATTTTATTCTTATCGTGATCCACGCCTGGCTGAAACCCTGCAGGATTTTAATAATGCGATTGACTGGATTATATCCAGCAAACATGAAGCACGTTTGTTGGAAGAAGCTATTTTAGGAGTGATTGGTACACTGGATAAACCCGGTTCGCCTGCAGGTGAAGCAAAAGATGCATTCCAGAATTTATTATTTGGTCGTACACCTGAAATACGGCAGACTTTCCGTCAAAATGTATTGTCTGTCAGTATTGATGATTTAAGAACCGTTGCTGAGCATTATTTATATACCGAGGCTGAAAATATAGCCGTCGTGACCAACGATGTTAACCTTGAAGCAAGCAAGCTGGATAAAATACTGGGAATTGAGCTTGAAGTTTTAAAATTGTAATGTAGTATGGGATGCAGACAGATTGAACTGCAGAAAATGATAGAGAGATAATAATGGGCGTGCTAGCAGAACTAAAACAAAAGGCACAATCGATTCTACATAAGGAAGATGCACATTCAGAAACCGTTGAATCCCTGAATGAGTTACAGCGTAGTCGTATTATTGACAGTCTGCGAAATGTTTATGATTACATGCATGAATTACTCGATCAGCTGCACTTGGTTAAACCCGTTATTACTGTGAATTATCCATTCAATAATGAATTAATTATTGATGGTCTGGAACAAAAAAATTACGAAATTCATGTGCGCAGCAGTTACGATGATGATGTCGTTGGTTTTCTTTTCCGGTTGCAACGTGAAGAAAGTATTACATTACCGTTAACACCTTCAGTGCCGGCTCAGGACATTATTAGAACGATAAAAAATGCGGGCTGTTTAATTGCCGAACAATCAACCCGTCAACTTGAGCTGGAAGGTATGATCCCGATCCGGATTTATTTCAAGTCGAATTTTCAGGAAAATCGAATCTATGTCATTATTGATAATTACACCTCTATTGGTAGCGAACAATATTCAATCAAAGCTGAAACAATCACGGATGAGTTACTGAATGAATTTGGAAATTTGATTTTACGTCGTGAATCAGCATTTATCGCTATGCTTGAAGGTGCACGAAGTGATTCATCTCATGTGATTAAAATACATGACGGAGATTCAGTTGATGATCTGGATCGAACCACATTAACCCAAAATATGAGCGAATCACGGATTAAATCCTTATTTACCCGTGGGCAACATTTATATTTGACTTATCGAGAATGTATTACCGAAATTTCATCCCGAAGTAATGACTTGATGTTAGGTCGCAGCAAAAGCAGTAATATTATTGTCGATGCAGATTGTGTATCACGACATCATGCAAAATTACTTTATCGTAAAGGCAAGTTTGTGGTTGTTGATCAAAGTACTAATGGTACTTTTATTAAAACACAGGGAGGCCAGGAAGTTTTTATACAAAATGAAGAATATCCATTATCTGGATCGGGGTTTATCAGTTTGGGGAAAACCGTTTCAGTTGATAATGAAAATCTGATTTATTTTTCCTGTCAGTAATTGCAGAAAGGCAAGAAATAAAAAAGGGCTTAAATGCCCTTTTTTATTTCTTGCCAATCTAAAGCAGAACTTTAGTATTTGCTTTCATTGGCATAATTTACCTTCAGTTCACGCCCCATAAATTCATAACCATTGAGTTTTTTCACTGCTATTTTTGCATGGTTCTTGTTCATTTCAACAAAGCCGAATCCACGTGGCTTTCGAGTCACTTTATCAGTCATTAATCTCAGGTTATGCACAGTACCATGTTCAGAAAAAATCTGCCGTAATTGTTGATTCGATGCCCTAAAAGGCAGGTTACCAATAAACAAGCTCACCACTTCAGTAGAACGGTTTTGATAGGCATGGATAATTTGAACAATCAATGCACCGAGTAAGGCACCTGCCATTAAAATATAGGTCTGGTAACGGGTCGCATTTTCAATAGAGACATTCATAGCGCCAAGAATAAAGTAGCCGATAATGCCGATAATAAGAGAGATAACAAAAGAGATTCCAATAATACGAAGAGCGGGTAATAATGATTTCATAATATAACTTCCAACGGGTAACAAAAAACAGAAGTATACCCAAATTATTAATACAACTGAACCCATAAAGCAGATTGTTGTAAAAGAATAAAATGGCAGATTAAATCACACAGCCTATACTGAGGGTATGCAACAAAATATGGAAAATATTTTTTATATTCAGCTGGATATCAGTTCGGCTGATTTTCGGCAATACTATGCAAAAAAAATAAAAAGCGTGATAGCCACCAGTCATGATGGTCGTCGAGTTCAGTTCCCCGCAAATATTTTGCAGCCTTTTGTGACACATTCCGGTGTGCAAGGCCAGTTCAGGTTGGTGACTGATAGCCATGCAAGATTTAAGTCGATTCGGAAACTCAAGCAATTGTGATGAATTTATTTTAAATATATACATATGGATAAAAACATAAAAAACGATATTAATGATACTTTGCTTGTCTTTATGAGTAATTATATTGGCAAAGATACAGGGTTGGATAGGTTAGATAAAAAATATCGTGAATTTTCTAAAAAGACAGACAAATTTTATGACAAAATTCTTGATAATATAGCAATGGCTGAAATGGTAGTTGAAAACCCAACAGCTATAACCTCCAACCCTTCCAACTCAACCCCATCAATCACTCTATTCTCACTAAAAGCATAAGAACTATTCCAAGGATA
>JALXDW010000172.1 GCA_027070385.1 Chromatiales bacterium | reverse complement strand
CACCCTGCCATACGAGGGTTTTAATCCGGTTAAATTACACAATGCGGCCGGCTGGCGAATGGAACCACCGGTATCGGTTCCGGTCGATGCCGGTGCCAGCCTTGCGGCAACTGCTGCTGCTGAACCTCCCGAGGACCCCCCCGGTACATGATCCGTATCCCACGGATTTTTCACCGGCCCATAAAAACTGGTTTCGTTAGAGGAACCCATCGCAAATTCATCCATATTGGTTTTACCCAACATGACACTCCCGGCATGATTAAACGACTCAATCACCGTGGCATTGTACGGTGCAAT
Organism: Chromatiales bacterium; assembly: GCA_027070385.1. Lineage (GTDB taxonomy): Bacteria > Pseudomonadota > Gammaproteobacteria > UBA6429 > Thiohalophilaceae > SZUA-37. Next base: position 6,542 of record JALXDW010000172.1, on the reverse strand, counting down.
AAAATTATCCAGCATCTTTGAGCCACAGGTTGTTTTTACCCCATCGGTACAGAAAATATCTTTTTGCGCAAAGGGAATGCCGGTTAAAACATGACTGTCGCCTGCTGCAATACGCTTGTCGGCCTCTGCTGCCTGTGCCAGTGCCTGCTCTTCTACGAGCGTGATATAACTATTGAGGGTTTTATCAAACTTTTTTATTCTATTTATATAGTGTTGGGTTAACTCAACACTGGAAAACTCGGCCGCTTTTAAGCCTGCCGCGAGTTGTGCGATTGTTTTTGTATGCATGATTTCTTACTTTTAGCTAAATTCGGGTTATGCGATCGGTGTTATTCAATCAAACTATTCAATAACTTGAGGAACAAGGTAAAGACCATCTTCCACTTGCGGGGCAATAGCCTGAAAGCGTTCACGTTGATTGGTTGCGGTCACTTCATCTTCACGCAACCGCTGTACCGCATCAGTGGGATGCGCCATCGGGATCACGTCATCGGTATCCACCGTATTCATTTCATCCACCAGAGCCAGGATATTGGTCAGATTGGTCACATACTCAGGAATGTCCTTTTCATCAATACCCAGACGCGCTAAATGCGCAATTTGTTCGACGGTTTTATTATCCAAACTGTTTCTCCAGAACTTAAATATCAATACGGCTGACAGAGCCAATCGCCCCCCAACCCTCTGATTTTACACTTTATGCTATTCGTATTATGCTGCATCTAAATAGCGCGATTATACGCTTATTTCGCGCGATTTGTGATAGATTAGGCAAAAGCGGTAACTTAACACAGTTACAGAGCTTGCCCAAAGCCCCGTTGATTGATTAAAGTACGGGCCTCTAACATACAATAAAATAAAGATGATTCTCTATGTTTGAAAGTTTACGTGGCATGTTCTCAAATGACATCTCCATCGATCTGGGTACAGCCAACACCTTAATATATGTACGCAACCAGGGTATCGTTCTTAATGAACCCTCTGTGGTTGCCATTCGGCAAGAACGGGGACCTGGCGGCCCCAAAAGTATTGCAGCGGTTGGCATGGAAGCAAAACGTATGCTTGGGCGGACTCCCGGCAATATTGTGGCTATCCGGCCAATGAAAGACGGGGTTATCGCTGATTTCACTGTCACCGAAAAAATGTTGCAGCATTTTATAAAAAAAGTCCACGAAGCACGATTTTTCCGTCCCAGTCCTCGCGTTTTAATCTGTGTACCCTGTGGTTCAACCCAGGTGGAGCGGCGTGCTATTCGGGAATCGGCCAATGGAGCCGGTGCCCGTGATGTGTTTTTAATTGAAGAACCCATGGCCGCAGCAATCGGAGCGGGGATGCCCATTAGCGAAGCCAGCGGTTCAATGATTTTGGATATTGGTGGTGGTACCACTGAAGTGGCCGTCATTTCATTAAGCGGCATTGTGTATTCCGCCTCGGTTAAAATCGGTGGTGACCGCTTTGATGAAGCCATCATAAACTATGTTCGTCGTAATTATGGCAGCTTAATCGGTGTTTCAACCGCTGAACGTATCAAACATGAAATTGGTACCGCCTACCCGGGAAATGAAGTCCGTGAAATGGAAGTCCGTGGCCGTAACCTGGCCGAAGGTATTCCACGCAGCTTCACGTTGAACAGCAATGAAATTCTCGAAGCTCTGCAGGAACCTTTATCCGGTATTGTCAGTGCCGTGAAAACCGCATTGGAACAAACACCACCGGAATTGGCCGCTGATATTGCAGAACGCGGTATGGTGTTGACCGGTGGTGGAGCATTACTGAATGAACTCGACCGTTTATTAATGGAAGAAACCGGGCTACCCGTTATAATCGCAGAAGATCCTCTCACCTGTGTTGCCCGCGGAGGTGGCCGTGCGATTGAAATGATAGATGAGCACGGTGGCGACTTATTCAGTGTTGAATAAATCTGAATACTGCAAACCCAAAGGCCTAAAAGAATATTGTTTTAGGTCTTTTTTATTGCCGGGACAGAAATATTCCTGATACAACCTGTTTGTTAATACAATGATAATTGGATATCAGCCTGTTACAATAGTCTGTCCTTGTATAAAATAATATTTCAGGAGAAGTCCCGTTAAACTGCTTTTTGGTCAAGGTACCTCAATTTCTACCCGATTGTTGATACTCTCAATCGTTTCGGTTGTTTTAATGTCGCTTGATCACCGAACGGATTATGTCAACAATATCCGATCCGGCCTGTCACTGATTATTTATCCTTTACGTTATGTCATGAATATTCCTGCCGATGTTTTCGGCTGGGGACAAACCACTTTTGTCAGTCGGAGTTCGCTACAAAAACAAAACGAAACCTTACGCACTCAAAATAATATTCTGCGGGCACAATTACAAAAATTCACTTTTACAGAAGCAGAAAATATTCGCCTGCGTAATTTATTAAAATCATCCAAACGGGTAGGTGAACGTATCCTGATTGCAGAGTTACTCTCGGTTAATCTTGATCCTTACCGGCAACAAGTGGTTATTAATAAAGGACTCACTGAACGGGATATTTTCAAGGGACAACCCATACTTGATGCACACGGTATTATGGGGCAAATTATTCATGTCAATCCTTTTACCAGCACCGCCATGCTGATTACCGACCCCAGCCATGCCTTACCGGTGCAATCATTGCGTAACGGTATTCGTGCCATTGCAGTGGGGAAAGGTGCAAGTGGTTTGCTTGAACTGATTAACCTGCCAAACAATACCGATATAAAAGTTGGCGATAAACTGGTGACATCCGGAATGGGCTGTGTTTTTCCGGCAGGTTATCCAGCCGCAGAGGTTATCAAAGTCAATATCAATCCCAGCCTGCCTTTTGCGCAGGTCATTGCAAAACCGGCAGCAAAACTCGACCGTAGCAGTGAGGTCTTATTGGTATGGATATCCGATGAGTCCAGAAAGAAAGTAAGTATTGCCTGTGTGGATAATACAGAGGCGGCTGAAAAATGAGTCTTCTAAAAAAACAGGGCAGTAACATTATTATTTTAAGCATTATCGCTGCACTTTTATTATCACAACTGCCTTTACCGACAAGTATTGCCCCCTTCCAGCCAGAATGGGTTATTCTGGTTTTAATTTACTGGGCAATGGCTTTACCAGAACGTGTTGGCATCGGTATTGCCTGGTTTGTTGGTTTACTGGTCGATGTATTACGCGATACCTTACTCGGTCAATATGCACTGGCTTTTGCTTTAACTGTTTTTATTGTTTTACGACTCTACCAGCGTATTCGTAATTTTCCTATCAGACAACAAATACTGAGTATTTTTATTCTGATGATTATTCACAGTGCACTGGTTGTCTGGATAAAAGCACTTGCGGGTACACCTGTCAGCTTGTCCATGGTCATCACCCCCGCTGTTTTATCCGCTCTTTTCTGGCCATTGATCTATTTTATTTTACGCAGTGTGCGACGCACCTATCATGTTAGCTGAATAATATGGCGCAATTTAATTCTCTGGCAATAAAAGATCATCTACGAGATGAACAGGTTTTTAATGGTCGACTCATCGTAACAGCTCTGTTTGCTGTTTTCTTTATCATTATTCTTGTTACTCGACTGGTTTATTTGCAAATTATTAATCAACAACACTATACAACCTTGTCTGAAAATAACCGGGTCAGTATCAAACCGATTCAACCTATACGCGGTCTCATTTATGATCGAAACGGTGTGTTACTTGCCGAAAATATTCCCGGATTTACACTTACCCTGGTACCTGAACATATCAAAGATATTCCTGCACTTATTAAAAAGTTACAAAAAATTATCCCTATTACTACTGCCGATATTAAGCGTTTCAATAAAAAATTAAAACGCAAGCGTCGGTTTGAAGGGGTTCCCTTGCGCTATCGGCTTAATGAAGAAGAAGTCGCCCGCTTATCGGTTAAACAATACACCTTGCCAGGTGTGGAAATACATGCAGAACTTTCACGCCATTATCCACTTGGCAAATTAACCGCACATGCCATTGGCTATGTCAGCAGTATCAGTGAAAAAGAACTGCAGAAGGTCGATGCATCAAATTACAGCGGAACCAGCCGCATCGGGAAAGTGGGTATTGAAAAAAAATATGAAACGCTGCTACATGGAGAAATTGGTTTACAAAAAGTTGAAACCAATGCCAGTGGACGCATTCTACGTGTGTTGGATAGAGAGCTACCGGTTCCCGGTAAAAATCTGTATTTGAATATTGATATTCGCCTGCATTCCATTGCTGCCAAAGCCTTTGCTGATATCGATCATAACGGGGCATTAGTGGCCATTGATCCGAATAATGGCAGTGTACTGGCACTGACCAGCTTCCCAAGTTTTGACCCTGACCTGTTTGTAAACGGGATTGATACTGATACCTATTCACGTTTAAGAAAATCGCCAGACCAACCCTTATTTAACCGTGCCATACAGGGCCGTTACCCTCCGGGCTCGACCATTAAACCCTTTATTGGACTTGCAGGCCTGGAAATGGATGTTATCAAAGCCAAAGACAAACTTAACTGTCCCGGCTATTACTTGCTTAAAAATGATGAACGCCGTTACCGTGACTGGAAAAAGAAAGGTCACAAGGAAACAGACCTGACTAAAGCCATTGTCGAGTCCTGTGATGTTTACTTTTATGATCTGGCTCTTAATTTGGGTATTGATAAAATATCCAGCTTCTTATCACAGTTTGGGTTTGGTAAAAAAACCGGGTTGGATTTAATTGGTGAATCTTCCGCGTTACTCCCCTCTCGTGAGTGGAAAAGACGAACCCGCCGTTTACCCTGGTTCCCTGGCGAAACATTAATTACCGGCATCGGTCAGGGTTTTATGCTTACAACACCATTACAATTAGCAACCGCAACTGCAACACTGTCACTCAATGGACAACGACAACGCCCACAAATGATTTATGCAGTCGAAGATCCGGAAATTAAAATTCTGAATATCAAACCACCAAAATCCTTTGATAATATTATTATCACTGAACAAAAGAACTGGGACACTGTCCATCAGGCAATGAAAGATGTCATACACAGCCTGCATGGAACGGCACGTAGTATTAACCACAATTTGAAATATCAAATTGCGGGTAAAACAGGAACCGCACAGGTACACGGGATCAAACAGGACGAAGAATACGATGAAGAAAACGTACGAAAAAAATTACGTGACCATGCTTTATTTATTGCTTATGCCCCTGCTGATGCCCCTGAAATTGCGATTGCCGTTATCGTAGAAAATGGCGGCCACGGTGGCTCTGTAGCCGCCCCCATAGCTCGGAAAGTAATCGATGACTATTTAGCCCGGATACATAAAGATGATACTTGATCAACAACAAAGCCTGTCAACCAGCAATGCCCTTATCCGTAAAAAATGGTCAATCCGTTTGCATATTGATATCCCTCTTTTTATCGCTCTGTCGTTGCTGCTTACCCTGGGACTTTTTATTCTTTACAGTGCCACCGGACAGAACATGGCAATCGTATACCGACAGCTTACTCACATCACCATTGCCATGATACTGATGTTAGCCATTGCACAACTGCGTCCCCAAACTATCCAATTCTGGTCCCCCTGGCTGTTTATGCTGGGAGTTATTCTACTGATTGTTGTATTGATTGTAGGTGATATTGGCAAAGGTGCTCAACGCTGGCTTAACCTTGGCTTTTTCCGCTTTCAGCCATCCGAAATTCTGAAACTGGCACTCCCCATGATGCTGGCCTGGTATATTTCAGAATTCAGCCTGCCACCGACAGCAAAACGTATTCTCACCGCGGTCTTTATGTTGGCCGTTCCCACCTTACTGGTTGCCAAACAACCTGATCTAGGCACTGCACTGCTAATCGCCAGTGCCGGTTTTTTTGTTTTACTACTGGCCGGTTTAAGTTGGAAAAGTATCCTTGGTGTCAGCACGGTCATCGTTGCCAGCACCCCGCTAATATGGAGTTATGTTTTGCACGACTACCAGCGGGGCAGGATTTTAACCCTGCTCAATCCAGGCAATGACCCGTTAGGAAGTGGTTACCATATTATACAATCAACCATTGCTATTGGTTCTGGCGGTTTGTACGGTAAAGGCTGGTTAAATGGAACCCAATCACACCTGGACTTTTTACCCGAACGTTCTACTGATTTTATTTTTGCAGTCTTTAGCGAAGAATTCGGGTTTCTGGGTTGTTTACTGTTGCTGACTCTTTACTTGTATATTATTGGTCGGGGGTTGGTAATCGCCAGTCAGGCACAGGATACATTCAGCCGCCTGTTAGCCGGCAGCCTGACACTGACCTTTTTTGTCTATATTTTTGTGAACATTGGGATGGTCTCTGGTATTCTTCCTGTGGTGGGAGTACCACTACCTTTAATCAGTTACGGTGGGACATCGATTGTTACCTTGATGATGGCATTTGGTATCTTGATGTCGATACAAACTCACCGTCGGCTTATTAGCAATTAAAAACTACAGGATGTCGTTATATTATTATGAAGTTGTTCAGCAGGTTTAATTTCCACCTTTCTTTTTATTCAGTGCTTATCGGTA
>JALXDW010000171.1 GCA_027070385.1 Chromatiales bacterium | reverse complement strand
GAATAATATAGAAGAGATTATATTAACATTTTTTGTCTGAAGAGTCTTTGCTTGAACAGTGCTATTGGCGTGCCCAGTTAATCAGGTTATTCAGATCCATGGCACCGGGTTGACGTTTAAGTTCTTTGCCATGTTTAAACAAAGCCAGCGTTGGAATGCTGCGAATTTGAAACTGTTGCGCGAGTTGTTGCTGTGCCTCGGTATCAACTTTTGCCAGTCGAAATTGTGGCTCAAGCTGACTGGCCGCTTGCTGAAAAATGGGCGCCATCATTTTACATGGGCCACACCACGGTGCCCAGAAGTCAACCAGCACGGGGATATCGGATTTAGTAATATGGCGGCTAAAATTACTGGCAGTTAGTGTAACCGGCTGAGCAATAAATAAAGGCTGATGGCATTTTCCACACTTGGGTGCGGCACTTAATTTGTCGCCAGGGATGCGGTTAATGCTGTCGCAGTGTGGGCAAACAATGTGAAGATTAGACATTATCAGGTTACCAGGCCAAGCTTTTCATCCAGTAGACCTTGCGATTCCAACTCGTATAAATCATCGCAGCCACCAATGTGTTCATTATTAATAAAAATTTGCGGTACACTGGTCAGACCACCACTGCGCTCAACCATTTCGGTGCGTTTTTCTGGTTGATTATCAACCGAGATTTCAGAGTATTGCACGCCTTTGCTATCGAGTAACATTTTAGCGCGATGGCAGTAGCCACAGAATTGGCTACAGTAAATTTCTACATTTGCGGTCATTGTACCTTCTTGCTTTATTCAAGTTAGTTTAATCACGGGTCAGAGGAAAATTAGCAGTTTGCCAAGCCATTATTCCCCCACTTAAATTATATATATGGTCAAACCCCTGTTTTTTCAACTGTCCGCAAACCTGTGCTGAACGTTGTCCGGTTCGGCAGCTGACAATAATGGGTTTGTGTTTGTATTTTTCAATTTCTGCCAGTCGTTCTTTAATATTGGATTGTGGAATATGAATGGAGTTTATAATATGGCCTTCATTAAATTCCTTGTCGGTGCGTACATCAAGTACAACTGCATCATTACGGTTGATTAAGATTGTCGCATCAGCCGGTGAGGCAACATTATAACCTCGGAAGCGGCTGCCAAACAGGTTGAAAACCAGCAGTGTTAAAATGGCAAAAAAACTGCCAACCAGCATGGGATGGTTGTTGGTAAATTCAATATATTCATTCATGTGTTTAATTAAAGCCTGGTATGTAAGATTAAAAATATAACAATTTGCAGCACAATCATTATTGTGGCTTATTTTCAGAGCATTATGTTATTTCAAAGAGGATTATAATGGATACTTGTATAGAAAACGAATAGAAAAACAGGACAAGATTTTTATTCAGCGGCTGTACAGAAGACTTCTCGCATTAAACCAATCAGCCGTAAAGTGCGGGTATCATCAACACGGTAGTAAACGCGGTTAGCGTCTTTGCGTGAATCAAGAATGCCTTTGTCACGTAAAATAGCAAGATGTTGGGAAATGTTGCTTTGTGATGTGCCGACATGTTCAACAATATCCTGTACACTGATTTCCTTGTCGCCTAATGTGCAAAGAATTTTTAATCGCAACGGGTGAGACATGGCTTTTAAGGAACGTGATGCACGATCGATGTCTTCATCGCGCGTGAGTAAAGTGTCTAATTCGATTTCGCTCATTCCGGCCTGCCCAAACATTGTGTTTTTTAAAAGAAGTATTTTTATTGTGTAGCCAGCAAAAAGAGGTTGAAAAAATAGTTCAAATTGCTGGCTGCCCTTTATTACTAAAACATTATACAATTATGTACCGTTTGAGAAGGCTTTATTTGCTTATTTTTCAGGTTTTTTGACATTGAACGCGATTACTGCGGTTTTTGTTCAGGATTGAATTATGCGAGTCGAAGCCTTATATAATGGTAAATTATACTGAATTTTTTAATCTTTAAACAAACTAAAAGAGTCTATGTCATTGAATTTTAAGCCAATGGTACTGGTTATTATGGACGGCTGGGGTATTAGCGATGTCGTTGAAAATAATGCAATTGCCAACGCCAACACCCCTAATTTAGACCGATTGTGTCATGAGTACCCACATACCACTTTACGAGGTTCGGGGGCTGAGGTGGGTCTTCCTGCCGATCAAATGGGCAATTCTGAGGTGGGTCACCTGAATTTAGGGGCTGGCCGAGTGGTGTATCAGGAATACACCCGGGTAAGCCGCTCGATTAAAACAGGTTCGTTTTTCAAAAATCAGACGCTGGTTGATGCTGTTGAGAAGGCAAAATCAGCCGGTAAGGCCGTGCATGTGATGGGGCTATTATCACCGGGTGGCGTACATAGCCATGAAGAACATATCCACGCGATGATGGAGCTGGCGGTTAAGCAAGGCGTACAAAATGTTTATTTACATGCCTTTTTAGATGGGCGCGATACGCCTCCTAAAAGTGCGTTTGCATCGATTGATGCCATGCAGGTCAAGTTAGATGAGTTAGGTGGTGGCCAGTTTGCTTCTGTCATTGGGCGCTTTTATGCCATGGATCGAGATCATCGTTGGCCACGTATTAAAAAAGCCTATGATTTGATTGCGAATGGCAAAGCCGATTTTTCAGCCGAGTCAGCACATCAAGCACTGGAAATGGCGTATGCGCGAGATGAAACAGACGAGTTTGTGAAGGCAACGGCTATTCACCCGAAAGGCGTGGTGCCGGTACAAATTCAAAACGGTGATGTGGTTGTGTTCATGAATTTTCGTTCTGATCGTGCGCGGCAAATTACCCGTCCTTTTATTGAGCCGGACTTTGATGCTTTCGAGCGTGGCAATGTTGCAAAGTTGGGTTCGTTTGTTTGTTTAACTGAATACAATTCTGAATACGATGTTCCGGTGGCCTATCCACCGGAGCGGTTAAAAAATGTATTTGGTGAGTATATTTCCAAGCTGGGTTTGCGGCAGCTGCGTATCGCTGAAACTGAAAAATATGCACATGTGACATTCTTTTTTAATGGTGGGCGTGAAGAACCATTTGAATTTGAAGATCGTATTTTAGTTCCGTCGCCCGATGTTAAAACCTATGATTTGCAGCCGGAAATGAATGCACCGGAATTAACCCGTAAATTAGTCGAGGCAATAAAGAGTGGCAAATACGATGTTATTATTTGTAACTATGCCAATCCGGATATGGTTGGGCATACCGGCAATTTTGATGCGACGGTAAAAGCGATTGAAACCGTTGATCATTGTATGGGTGAGGTGGTTGAAGCGGTACAAGAAGTGGGCGGTGAAATTTTGATAACGGCCGATCACGGTAATGCTGAAAAAATGCTGGACGTTGAAACCGGTCAGCCGCATACGGCTCACACGACGAATCCGGTTCCTTTACTGTATGTGGGGCGCAAGGCAGAGCTTGAAACAGGCGGTGCTTTATCCGATATTGCACCGACCATGCTGTATCTTATGGGTATTGAAAAACCGAGTGAAATGTTAGGACATTCGCTTATCAAGCCTAAGACCGATGATGATCAAACCAGTCTGATATAAATGCTGGCAAGTGACGGCAGAAAAAGATAAATGTCAGTGGATGTACAATCCAGCCCTTGTTCAGTGCCACTTGGTGAATTGACGCCTGAACAATTTATTAAAGATTACTGGCAACAAAAAACTCTGGTTATCCAACAAGGGTTTAAAAATTTTATCTCACCGATCAGTGCCGATGAATTAGCCGGTCTGGCCTGTGAAGACGACGTGCATTCCCGTATTGTTATCGAAAAAGGCGGCAAGCATCCCTGGCAATTAATCAATGGCCCCATGGATGAGTCTGTTTTTGCACAGCTACCTGAAACGCACTGGACCTTACTGGTCAATGATGTCGAAAAACATTTGCCTGCTTTGGCCAGCATTGTTGATGCTTTTCGTTTTATTCCCGAGTGGCGTGTGGATGACTTAATGATTAGTTATGCACCTGAAGGGGGGAGTGTGGGGCCACATCTGGATCAGTACGATGTTTTTATTTTGCAGGCGCAAGGGCACCGACGCTGGCAAATCAATACGCAGCCTGTCAGTCAAGATAATCAGGTTGCCGATACAAAGCTACGGATCCAGAAAGATTTTACTGCTGAACAGCAATGGTTGCTCGCACCCGGTGATATTATTTATATTCCTCCCGGTGTCAGTCATTATGGTGTCGCAACTGATGATTGCCTCAGTTTTTCAATAGGCTTTCGTGCCCCTACTCACGCTGAAATGCTAACCAGTTTTGTTGATTTTATCGCCCGTGATTTATCCGAGAGCCAAACGTATAAGGATAAAAATTTGAATTTGCAGCCATATTCAAATGAAATAACCCGCGCTACAATTGAAAATGTTTGCACTATTTTAAAGCAGTATTTAACACTGGAACAATCAGCTGTTGCTCAATGGTTTGGCCGTTTTGTGAGTGACAGCAAAACAGATCTGGTCTTTGAAAATGAAGACAGCCTGACGGATTTTCTTGCCCTTAAAAAAATATCCCCTGTTTTATATCGTAATCCAGCCAGTCGTTTTGCTTTTTATGAGCAAGCTGGAAAAACATTGCTGTTTATTGATGGAGAGGAAAGGGAGGTGAGTAATCATTTTGCAAAAACATTGTGCAATCAACGTCAGTGTAACCTGAATAACACACCTTTTAATCAGGCTGAACAGCAGCTTATTATTTTGCTTTATAATGCAGGCCAATTAATAGCGGCTGAACAAAACTAAGAGTGTTTAGAGACAGGCAAAATTGATAATGGGCAGACATTATACAGTGCGGCTTTGTTCATGGGCAGACTGTCAACAACCACTGAGTGAAGTACGTCGCAGGGTTTTTATTGAAGAGCAACACGTCCCCAAAGAACTGGAATGGGATGAGTTTGACGAGCTTGCTTACCATATCCTTGTTACAGATAAAGAGGCGCGGCCCATTGCAACCGGGCGGATAAAAGCCGATGGCCACATAGGAAGAATGGCGGTATTAAAAAAATATCGTAAACAAGGTATTGGCTCTAAAATTTTGTTAGCATTATTGGACATTGCTAAACAACAGAACCTTAAAAAGGTCTATTTATATGCACAAACGAGTGCTATTGGTTTTTACAAGAAACACGGTTTTTACTGTACGGGTGATAGGTTTATGGATGCTGGTATAGCCCATCAAAGTATGACTAAAAAACTGAATGAATAAACATATTCTAAAAATAGTTTTTATCAGCCTCTGCTATTATTTGTCCGGGAGCTTTTATTTTGTCGTTGCAGATTCTTTTGATGATGATCAGCAACAGCGTGAGCAAGAACTGCAACAATTAAAAGTAAAAATAAAAAATTTAAGAAAAGAGCTGGATGAAGTTCGTAGCTTACATGATAAAGTTCGTCAGGAATTACGTCATACAGAAATCAATATCAGTAAACGGGTAAAAAATCTTAATCGTCTCAAACGCAAACTAAGGCGACAAAACAAACGTTTACGACAACTGCAAAAACAGCGCAGAGAATTGAAACGGGATCTTGCACTGCAACGAAATCTGCTGGGGCAGCAAGTACGCACCGCTTATACGATTGGCAAACAGGAATATCTGAAATTATTGCTTAATCAGGAAAACCCCAATGCGATTGGACGGGTGCTGACCTATTATGAATATTTTAATCAGGCGCGCTCAGAGCGGATTGATCTGTCGAATAAAACATTGCGTAGCCTTGCCCAAATAAAAAAACGTATTCGTCAGGAAAATAAAACCTTAACACAATTAAAAAAGCAGCAACTTGCCGAAAAGAAAAAGCTGGAAGCCAATTATCAGGCTCGTGCTATTGTGATAGCAAAACTGTCAAAAGAGATAAAAACCAAAGACAGTAGCTTGCAGCAAATGTTGGCGAATGAAAAACAGCTGGAGCGGGTACTGAATGTGATTACAGAAAGTATGCCGGAAATATTAACAGAGCCAGGTGAACACAAGGCTTTTGCAAGCCTGAAAGGTAAACTCTATTGGCCAGCATTGGGGACGGTTAGGGCTTTGTTTGGCAAGCCTCGAAAAGTGGCTAAAATAAAATGGAATGGTGTCATCATTAAGGCACGGCGTGGTAATAATGTGCGTGCGATATCGCATGGCCGGGTGGCGTATGCCGATTGGCTTCGAGGTTATGGTTTACTCATTATTATCGATCATGGTGATGGTTATATGAGTTTATACGGTCACAATGAAGATATAAGAAAAGAAACCGGGGACTGGGTTGAAGAGGGTGAAATTATTGGTAGTGTCGGGAATACCGGTGGGCAGGCAAAAACAGGGCTTTATTTTGAAATCCGGCATAATGGCAAGCCAACTAACCCTAAAATCTGGTGTCGAAAAGTACGGCGAGGCTGAAACCATGGTATTTCGCCACAGGAAAGCCATTAAATAGTGGACAGTCTCTATATTTAAGGTACTATCTAATAAAATAGATCGTTTAAAAATAACCGTTTAGCAGATGAGTTTAAGGCCAATTAGTGGTTAGAAATAGAACGACACCGTGAACTAAAGATTAAGAAATCGGACTCGATTTCAAAGAAAAGAGAAGCAATTATGCCAGTGAATGTACGCAATATATTAATTTTAATGTTTGGACTATTTTTGGGTGTGGTGCTTGCACTGGGGCAGAGCGTGTTTGCCGATAAATCGGCCAATACCGCTTATGAAGGTATTCCACTGGAAGACATACGCACGTTAAGTGAAGTTTTTGGCAAAATTAAAGAAAATTATGTTGAGCCGGTTGCAGATAAAACATTATTAACCAATGCCATTCGTGGCATGTTAAGCGGCCTGGACCCGCATTCTTCATTTTTAGATGTAGAAGAGTTTAAAG
>JALXDW010000170.1:292-1975 GCA_027070385.1 Chromatiales bacterium | reverse complement strand
GCTAAAAAACGAAACCGAAGCCATTGAAATAAAACAAACAAAAGTGGAGACGTATGGGATCCCTGAATAATTGCCCTTAACCTTAATTAAATTAACACGGTCACACTTAAAACCGAATAAAGATTAGTCTGTCGAGTTGGATGAAAGCATCAATGCATGTTGATAAAGCTGATTTTTCCGTAAACCTGTGATTTTAGCCGTTAATGCTGCCGCTTTTTTAGTGGAAACGTCCTTTAATAACAATTTAAGGATGCGCTCGGCTTCAGCGTCCACTTCATCACTCGCTACCTGGCGCGTTGCACCTTGCACCACCAATACAATTTCACCTTTACGCTGGTTGATATCCGCACTTACCCATTGATACAGCGCCTCAAGCGTGTCTGCCCGAATCGTTTCATACATTTTGGTCAGCTCTCGCATGAAAACTGCTTGTCGGCTGTTACCAAAATATTCAGCCATGTCTGCCAAAGTATCCATAATCCGATGGGGGGCTTCAAAAAAAACCAACGTATCGGTAAATACAGCCAATTCTTTGAGCCGAGCGACGCGCTGGGTATTTTTTGCCGCTAAAAAACCTTCAAAGTGAACCCGGTTTGTTGGCAAGCCTGCCGCACACAGTGCTGAAGTGAGCGTACTGGGACCCGGAACAGGCACCACCCGAATACCCAGCTGATGTGCCTGTCGCACCAGATGATAACCCGGATCGCTAATCAAAGGCGTACCGGCATCCGAAATGACTGCGACTGACTGCCCGGCCTGCAACTTTGTAATTAAACCATGGCAAACATCACGTTCGTTATGTTCATGAAGAGCTGTTAAACTACCGCTAATGGCAAATTGTTGTAATAACGGCCGACTATGACGGGTATCTTCCGCAGCGATCAAATCAACGCTTTTTAAGGTATCAATCGCACGCTGTGACATATCTCCCAGATTGCCAATCGGTGTTGCGACAATATACAAAATGCCCGGTGATATACTACTGGATGGGTTCACACTATAATCCGTACCATTAATTTAATATAAATAAAGATATTGTAATGACTCAACGACTAGACCGTATTGCTTTAAAAAACACCTTACTGATTGTTTCTTTTATCTTCTTTTCAGCCTGCGGAACAACACCGGAGTATCCAGACGACTCAACGCTTTCCGAAACCGCACCTGAAATTAATGCAGCCTCCATTCAAAGTAATATGTTGCTTATAAAACAACAATACCAGACAGCCGCTGATTTTTATCAACAAGCTCTCGATCAGGCAACATCAGAAGCACAAACAATATTTATTCAACTGCGACTTGCGGCCAGTTTCGCACACATTGGGCAATTACACCAATCCCGCAAAATTTTATCCCGGATAAAAACTGACTTGTTGTCTCCTGAACAACAACAGTTATTACTGCTGGCCAAGGCCAATATTGCAATAGCTGAAAGGAAGCCGGATGAAGTCCTGCAATTATTACAAACCAAATTTTCAACCAATACCGACGCAACGTTACTGGCAGAATACCATTTACTCCGCGCACAGGCACTTTCAATGTTGGGCAATCCACTGGACTCCGCCCAGGAACGTGTATACTTTGAAAGTTATATTCAGGATCCTGTTTTAATCCACGCCAACCAGAAAAAAATCTGGGCACTGCTGGCAAACTTGTCAATTCGTTCCTTACAGCAATTAATGA
>JALXDW010000170.1:0-282 GCA_027070385.1 Chromatiales bacterium | reverse complement strand
GCTGGATGGAACTGGTAAAAATTGCAAAAGCCTACCAACTCAATCCCGTTGATCTCAAAATTCAGATAAGTAAATGGCAGCAAAAATATCCAGAACATCCTATACAACAAACAATGCTGGAAAATTTAATGCTACGCAAACAGGAAGATGTTGCTGTTCCGGATCGTATTGCATTACTCCTTCCTTTATCCGGCAATTTTTCAAAAGCAGCCGATGCCATTCGTGATGGCTTTATCGCAGCTTACTATTCCCAAACTACCGCCCGAACCCAAAATATTAAAA
>JALXDW010000169.1 GCA_027070385.1 Chromatiales bacterium | reverse complement strand
GATTTTACTTCTGTTACCCCATTTCATCCACAAAGTTATCCACAGGAATTGTGGATAAGGTGGAATGATCGAAACAACAATGCCTTAGCAGTTTTATTCTAGAATTAACCTTAGAATATTAGCCTAACTCACTTTTAAAAGTCATAATTTATGCCAATTATGTACAGTTACCCACCGCTATCGACAAAAACTGTTCAGCCCGACAAAACTTCTGTTAACGTAACGCCCCATGCAAGATTCTCTCTTTAATTCGACCGGACAATCCGAGCCAGGCCAGACTGTTCAAGTTGCTGTTCCCAAACCCTTGCGGCAGCTTTTTGATTATTTAGCCAGCCCACAGCAACTAGCACGACTGCAACCCGGCATAAGAGTCAAAGTTCCTTTTGGCCGACAACAACTTGTGGGGATTGTTGTTTGTTGCACACAAGACAGCCACTATGCCCGCCATAAACTGAAACCTATTAGCGATATTATTGATGACACCCCATGTTTTGCTGCTGATACGCTGGCATTACTCCATTGGGTGAGCCGCTACTACCAACACCCTGTCGGTGAAGTGTTCTCGCATGCCTTGCCTGCGTTACTACGACAGGGAAAACCGGCATCCCCTGTCACCGAGAATATCTGGCAACTCAGTGAACTTGGCCAGCAGACCGACTCGGTAACACTGGGACGTGCGATTAAGCAGCGACAAATTCTGGACTATCTGAA
The DNA here is from genome assembly GCA_027070385.1 of Chromatiales bacterium. Taxonomy (GTDB): domain Bacteria; phylum Pseudomonadota; class Gammaproteobacteria; order UBA6429; family Thiohalophilaceae; genus SZUA-37. Next base: position 6,200 of record JALXDW010000169.1, on the reverse strand, counting down.
GCAAGCACCATCCACAGCCCAAACAGTTGATCAGCTAAACCGGCAATGGGATAACTGGCGTGATGCCATGCGTCGTCTGGAAGAGAAAGGGCTGGTCAGGCAAACACAACAAACCTCTATTTTCGCAAGTACAGTAAAACCCGTTGCAAAAGCACTGCACAACCTCAACCTCGAACAGCAGCAAGCCGTCGAGCATATCCGCCAGGCCATCGGAAAACATCAGGCCTTTTTGCTTGAAGGCATTACCGGCAGCGGTAAAACCGAAGTTTATATGCAAATAATCATTGATGTGCTTGAACGAGGGCAACAAGTATTGGTGCTGGTTCCGGAAATTGGTTTAACACCACAACTGGTTGAACGCTTCGAACGCCACCTGCATACCCATGTGGCCGTGTTACATTCATCCATGAACGATAACGAACGCCTTAATAACTGGTTAGCCGTACAGGACAAAAATAACGACACCCGTGCACAAGTCTTAATCGGTACCCGCTCAGCGGTGTTTACCCCGTTTAAAAATTTAGGCCTGATATTAATTGATGAAGAGCATGATTTGTCTTTAAAACAACAGGACGGCTTACGTTATTCTGCTCGCGATGTGGCTATTATGCGGGCTCACAGTGCCAATATACCTATTGTATTGGGCTCAGCAACACCGTCATTAGAAACCCTCTATAATGCACAACAGCAGCGCTATACCCACCTGCTATTAAAACAACGGGCAGGCAACGCCATCTTGCCCGATATTCATTTACTCGATGTACGCAGTCAAAAGCTGGAACACGGCTTATCCGCACAATTAATCCAACGCATCCGGGCACACTTACAACAAGGCAATCAGGCATTATTATTTTTGAACCGACGGGGTTTTGCTCCGGTACTCATGTGCTATGAATGTGGCTGGTTATCCCATTGTCCACGCTGCGATGCTTACCTGACCTTGCACCAACGTGCCAGGCGACTGCGCTGCCACCATTGCGGTAGCGAAACACATATCCCGCATCACTGTCCTGACTGCCAGACTGATGGCAAGCAAACCGAACTCAATCCGGTTGGCCTTGGCACCGAACGGGTCGAAGAAGCACTTATAAATTTATTTCCGGATAAAACCATATTAAGAATTGATCGCGATAGTACCCGAAAAAAAGGCGAACTCGAAAACAAATTGCAACAAGCCAAAGAAGGAAATATTGATATTCTACTTGGCACCCAAATGCTGGCTAAAGGCCATCATTTTCCTCGTGTGACATTAGTTGGAATTTTAAGCGCTGACCAGGGCTTGTACAGTGCCGACTTTCGGGCCAGCGAACGCATGGGGCAACTTATTTTGCAAGTTGCCGGACGAGCCGGACGCGAACAACAAAAAGGCGAAGTACTTATCCAAACCTGCCATCCGGAGAACCCCTTACTGCTCGACCTGCAACACCACAGCTATCCCGATTTTTGTAAAGACCTGTTTATTGAACGCGAACAGGCACAGCTACCCCCCTATACTTACCATGTGCTTATTCGTGCAGAAGCACTGGATGAAAATGCACCCATCGAATTTTTAACAGCAGCAAAAAACACTCGCCCTGTTATTGCAAACAAGGCGGCTGATAACATTGAAATTTTCGGCCCCTTCCCCGCCCCCATGGCCCGTCGTGCTGGCCGCTATCGCTATCAAATGCTTTGCCAATCCAGCCATAGAAGTGATCTGCAACAACTCATGCACCACTGGTTGCCGCTGATTGAAAAATTACCCAACCGGAAAAAAGTAAGATGGTCGATCGATGTCGATCCACAGGAGATGTTTTAGGCTAAAAGCACACAGACTCCCCGCTTTTAACCCCCTCTTAGACCTCTCCACTCTATTCGTCTTGCAACAGTAAGGCTATAATGCCAGCCCTTAACTAAAATCTGATACCTTTAATAATACATAATTTATGAAATCCAAAATAAGCCAGTTATTGCAGCAGGCTATCAAGACCCTGCAAACACAAGGCACATTGCCTGAAGATTTAGCCATCAATATTCGCCTGGAAAACACCCGTGATCCGGCACACGGGGATTTGGCCTCGAATGTCGCCATGGTGCTGGCTAAACCGGCCAAGGCAAAACCACGTGACATAGCCCAAGCCATTGTCGCAGCTTTGCCCACGTCAGATTTGGTCACAAAAGTAGAGATTGCCGGCCCCGGCTTTATTAACTTTTATTTAAACGCCAGCGCCAGTGCCTCTATCATCGAGCAAATTTTGCAAGCCGGTGATAAATACGGCCAATGCAAACTGGAGAAAGCACACAAAGTTCAAATTGAATTTGTCTCTGCCAATCCCACCGGCCCCCTGCATGTGGGTCATGGCCGAGGAGCCGCCTATGGGGCAACACTGGCTAATTTGTTATCCACCGTGGGTTATCAGGTTCAGCGTGAATATTATGTCAACGATGCCGGCCGGCAAATGGATATTTTATGCGCCAGTGTCTGGTTACGTTATCTGGAACTGTGTGGTGAAGAATTTACTTTCCCCGCCAATGGCTACAAAGGTGATTATGTCTGGGACATTGCCGCAACCTTGCACCGTGAAAATGCTGAAAAATTTAAACACCCCTGGCCAATTGCAAAGAACCTCCCTAAAGATGAAGCCGAAGGCGGTGACAAAGAAGAATACATCGACGCAATCATTGAACATGCGAAAATATTACTAGGCGACAATTATAAAACCGTATTTGATCTTGGTCTGAACTATTTAGTTGCCGATATTCGTGACGACTTGCAACACTTTGGGGTCGAGTTTGACGAATGGTTTTCCGAGCGTAGCCTGATGGACAGTGACGCAGTACAAACCGCATTAACGCTTCTGGAACAGAATGATTATATTTATGAAAAAGCCGGTGCAAAATGGTTTCGCTCTACCCACTTTGGTGATGAAAAAGATCGTGTCGTCGTACGCGATAATGGCCAGACAACCTACTTTGCTTCCGACATAGCCTATCACTTGAATAAACTGCAACGCGGCTTTGATACCCTAATCGACATCTGGGGTGCAGACCATCACGGCTATGTAGCACGTGTTAAAGCCGGTATTAAAGCCATGGGACAGAATGAAGAAAAACTGAAAGTCCTGTTAGTACAATTCGCTGTACTCTACCGTCACGGTGAAAAGGTACCTATGTCGACCCGATCCGGGCAATTCGTCACTTTACGCGAACTCCGTAAAGAAGTCGGCAGTGATGCAGCACGCTTTTTTTATGTGATGCGAAAATGCGAACAACACCTGGATTTTGATCTGGATTTGGCCAAGTCACAAAGCAACGACAACCCGGTTTATTATATTCAATATGCCCATGCACGGGTTTGCAGCGTGTTTCGACAGCTTGAAGAAAAGAATTTGCAATACGATCAGACACTGGGACTGGAGAACATTGCCCTGCTCAATGAAAAACACGAACAATCCCTGATAACCAAACTGAGTCGCTACAGTGAAACCCTGCAAACTGCTGCTAAAAACCATGAGCCGCACCAGATTGCCTATTATCTGCGTGAACTGGCCAATGAATTTCATAGTTACTACAACGCGCATCAGTTTATCGTGGACGATGACAAGATGCGCCAGGCACGTTTTGCTTTAATCAGTGCAACCCGACAGGTCATCGCCAATGGTTTGAAGATTCTGGGGGTCTCCGCTCCACAAAGTATGTAACCGGAAACAATGTAAAAATTTAAACCGGATGCTGATTTAATGGTACTCTACAGTTATGTCTCGTGATTACGCAAAAACACCCCGTCCCAAGCACCCCAACAGTATTCCTGGTTGGGCCTGGTTACTGGCCGGTTTGGCTATCGGACTTTTTGTGGCATTACTGGTTTATATTAACGACTTTACCGCCAGTTCCAACAAGTCGGCGGTGAAAAAAGCCTTCACTGATATTGTCAATACCACGACTGATAATGTAAAACAGCTCAAGAAAAAATCCGCCAGCATTACAAAAGAACATGGCACCAAAAACAGCAAACCACGTTTTGACTTTTATACGATTTTACCGGAACTGGAAGTCACCGTGCCCGATGAAGAGCTACAACAAAAATCATCCGGCACTGCAAAAAAACAACCCATTGCAGCATTAATGCTGCAAGCCGGTTCATTCCGCAAATTTGATGCCGCTGACAAACTCAAAGCAACATTGGCATTGCAAGGCATCAGTGCCCGCATCCAGACCATTACCAAAACCAATGGCGATAAATGGCACCGTGTTCAGGTGGGACCTATCCACGACCTGAATGTACTGAATCAAACACGCCACCGACTGCGGAAAATGGGTATTGCAAGTATTGTTGTAAAACAAAAAACCTAGACGATGCCTTACGCACTTGCTCTCGTTATTATTATTGTTCTTTTATACAGCTCACAATGGTGGGTTAAATACACTCTCAACCGTTACGCAACCACGCTTGATCATTTACAGGGTACAGGTGGTGAACTGGCGCGCCATCTACTCGATCGGTTTGGTTTATCCGATGTAAAAGTTGAGATTGATGATCGTGTCGACCACTACGACCCGATAGAAAAGGCTGTTCGCCTCAGTAACGATAACTTTAATAAAAAATCACTCACTGCCATTGCAGTAGCTACCCATGAAGTCGGCCATGCGATTCAACACCATCGTAAAGAACCACTATTAACATTACGCACACGATTAGTAAAAGTGGCTAGCGTCAGTGAAAAATTAGGCTCGCTTGCTTTTATCCTGATGCCGGTGGTGGTTGGCATTACCCGTGTACCGCATTTAAGTTTTGTTTTAATCGGCGCAGTCATACTCAGTATGTTTGTTGCTGTCATCGTACACTTTGTGACGCTACCCGTTGAATGGGATGCCAGCTTTGGCAAGGCACTACCAATACTCGAAGAAGGTTATATTGACGACTCAGAGTTACTGGCTGTTAAAAAAGTATTGCGTGCAGCTGCCTTAACATACGTGGCTGCTTCTTTAGCCGGTGTTTTAAATTTATGGCGCTGGTTGGCACTACTACGCCGATAAATATTCACTGGCTCTGATTTTTTGTATCAGGTTGAAATTATTTCAACTATTAATCACGCTATTAAACGTTGCACTTGGACGCATTACCTGCACTGTTTTTTCTTTGTTCGGTAAATAATAACCACCCAGATCAACCCTTTTACCTTGCACGGCATTAAGCTCCTCAACGATTTTTGCTTCATTGTTATGCAGTTGCTCGGCTATGGGGCTGAAGTGTGCTTTTAAGTCACTGTCATCATTTTGTTCTGCCAATGCCTGAGCCCAATACATTGCAAGATAAAAATGGCTACCACGTGTATCCAGTTCACCCACCTTTCTTGACGGTGACTTGTCGTTATTTAAAAACTGACTATTGGCTTTATCCAGAGCCTCTGCCAGTACTTTTATTTTTTTGTTATCGGTTTTGTTTGCCAAATCTTCCAACGATACGGCTAACGCCAAAAACTCACCCAGTGAATCCCAACGTAAATGATTTTCTTCAAGCAACTGTTTCACATGCTTGGGAGCTGAACCACCGGCACCGGTTTCAAATAATCCACCACCGGCAAGCAAGGGAACAATGGACAACATTTTTGCACTGGTACCCAACTCAAGAATAGGAAACAAATCGGTTAAGTAATCACGTAAAACATTGCCGCTGACGGAAATAGTGTCTTTGCCTTCCCTGACACGCTCTAATGTATAAAGTGTGGCATCAAACGGTGACATGATTTTTATGTCCAGACCTTTGGTATCATGATCTTTTAAGTACATTTCAACCTTGTGAATCAGGTTAACATCATGCGCACGCTTTTCATCAAGCCAGAAAATAGCCGGTTGCCCGGTTAGGCGTGCCCGATTCACCGCCAACTTGACCCAGTCTTTAATCGGCAAATCTTTAGTCTGGCACATGCGCCAGATATCACCTTGTTCAACGCTGTGTTCCATTAAGGTTTGTCCGCTGGCATCGATCACCCGCACTGTCCCCTTCGCAGGCACTTCAAAAGTCTTGTCATGCGAACCATATTCTTCTGCTTTTTGAGCCATTAAACCCACGTTGCTGACCGTGCCCATGGTGGTAACATCAAAAGCACCATGCTCTTTGCAGAAATCAATCGTTGCCTGATAAACACCGGCATAATTCCTGTCCGGAATCATTGCTTTTGTATCATGTAATTGACCGTCTGCACCCCACATTTTTCCAC
>JALXDW010000168.1 GCA_027070385.1 Chromatiales bacterium | reverse complement strand
CAGTAGGAGTAGGTGAAGATTTATTCCCGGTATTATGGGGTTTTTACGCTTTTTCCGTTGTACGTTCCGAATTTCTTGAAGCTCTGGATGCGGCCACGCAAATGCTGGACATTGCTAACAAGTTACAGGATGTTGCAATGCAAATTGAATCGCATCAGGCTCTGGGTTTAATTAACTATTTTATGGGGCAGCCTCAGTTAGCAATGCGGCATATTGAAACAGTGCTGGAACTGGACAGTCGTTCAAGAGACCGTTCTTTTACATTTAAAAGTGGTCAGGATGCCAGTGTCTGTAATTTAGCTTTTGCTGCTTTAAATAGCTGGTTGTTAGGGGATGAGGTACAAGCTGAGAATTTTTCAAAGCAGGCGATTCAACTTGCAAGGGATCTGGACCATCCATTCAGTCTCGCTTATGCACTTAACTTTGCATCGTGGTTAAGTTACATGCAGAACAAACCTGAGAAAACCAGAATTTATGCACAGGAAGAAATCGATATTTCTGAAGAACATGCTTTTTTCTGGATACATAAAGGTAAACTGTTATTAGGTTGGGCGCTGGCTCAATCAAATGATGAGGATGAAATTAAACGTGGCCATAGCCTGATTAAAGATGGTTTCCATGCCTACAAGGAACCGGGGGCACGTCTGGGGCAAACCTTGCAAATGGCGATTGATGCCAGTATTTGTTTACGTGAAGGCAACACTCATGAAGGGCTTGAAATTGTAGCGAATGGTTTACAGGCAGTGGAAGAAACCGGTGAAGTTTTCTGGCAGGCTGAATTATTACGTTTAAAAGCAGAATTGTTGAACAAAGAAAAACCAGAACAGGCATTAGCATGTTATCAGCAAGCTATTTCCATCGCTGAACAACAGGCAGCACCCGGTCTGGTTCAGCGAGTAACTGATAGTCTTGATGCGTATACCCATCAGCAACGTGTTGCGAATAAATAATGGTTAACACATTATCGTTTGCAATGATGAAACGATATTAAATTTTATATTTTTATCGGGTTTTAACAACCCCGGCCGCTTTTTTAGCATACTCGCGTGCCGTATCCGTTGAATCAGCATAAGCCAGTGCCACTCCCATTCGTCTTTTCACAAAAGCTTCCGGTTTGCCAAACAGGCGAATATCGGTTTGTGGAATAGCAAGAGCTTTGTCGATATTTTCAAATTCAATGCCCTGTTTTTCAACACCACCATAAATAACTGCACTGGCACCGGCAGTACGTAAGCTTGTTGAAACAGGTAAACCTAAAATAGCTCGTGCATGAAGTTCAAATTCATTCTGGTACTGGGTAATCATGGTGACCATCCCTGTATCGTGTGGACGTGGGCTGACTTCACTAAAGTAAACTTCATTACCTTTTATAAAGAGCTCGACACCAAACAGTCCTCGTCCACCTAAATTATCGGTAACGGCTTTTGCAATATGCTGTGCCTTTTTGAGTACAGTTGCATTCATTTGTTGTGGTTGCCAACTTTCAACATAATCTCCCTGTTGTTGAATATGGCCGATAGGATCACAGAAACGGGTTTCCATGTCGCCTTCTTTATTTAAGGCACGTACGGTGAGTAAAGTAATCTCATAGTCAAAATTAATTTTTTCTTCAACAATAATTCGAGTGGTGGCAACACGTGCACCGCTGATGGCATAGTTCCAGGCGGTTTGAATATCCCCCTCATTATTAATAGTGGATTGTCCTTTACCTGAAGAAGACATTACCGGTTTGACGATGCAGGGAAAGCCGATGCCGCTATCAATGGCGGTTTTGAGTTCTTCAAGGGATTCGGCAAACGCGTATTTTGATGTAGCAAGTCCCAGTTCTTCGGCTGCCAGACAGCGGATCCCTTCGCGGTTCATGGTGAGCTGGGTTGCGCGGGCAGTGGGAATAACCGTGGCTAATTTTTCGGCTTCAATTTTGGCCAACATATCGGTTGCTATTGCTTCAATTTCAGGTACCACCAAATCCGGTTTTTCTTTCTCAATCAACGCCTTTAACTCGGTTGCATTGGTCATATCAATCACGTAAGCACGGTGTGCAACCTGGTGACCGGGTGCATTTGCATAGCGGTCAACACCGATGACTTCAACACCGAGCCGTTGTAAGGCAATAATCACTTCTTTGCCAAGTTCACCACAGCCGAGTAACATGACTTTGGTTGCTGTTTTTGAAAGGGGGGTACCAATTTTCATTCCTGTCTCGCTGTTATTTTAATCCTGAATAAAGTGTACTATAACATCAGAAAAATGAGAATTAATTGACTTAATGGTTGTCTAGTTAAACATGCTAAGAATTGCAGCTGTATTTATTTTATTGATATGGGCGAATGTGGATTTGCGTAAAGTCGAAGCCGCTGAGTTGCCAGCGTATAGCCGCCACTATGATCCGGCCCGCGATCCTTTTGCTGATGGTCGGGCTGCAATTGAGCTAGCAAAAAACACACAGCGTCGTATTTTAATTGAAGTTGGGGGAAACTGGTGTAAATGGTGTCATGTGCTGGATAAATTTATAAAAAATGACGCTGAAATTGAACAAGCACTGTATCAGACTTTTGTGGTTTTAAAGGTCAATGTCAGTGATGAAAACAGTAATGAGAAATTTTTGTCCGCTTTTCCAAAGAACCTGGGTTATCCTCATATGTATGTAGCGGATATGGATGGCAAGGTGCTTCATTCACAGGACACGGCAGCATTTCTTGTTAATTTAAAATATTCAAAAGTAAAATTTCTTGCCTTTTTAAAACGTTGGAAGTTTAAAGAAAATGAAAAGAAATAAAGCCCCCCGATCTGTTATCCAGAAAATACTGGATGAATGGGATAGGGCCATTCCAGAATCGGTGTTATTGCAACAAAAACAACGTCAATCACGGCGATTATTCCTGGGGCAAAGTCTTGGTTTAATTGGCAGTGTGGCCATTACAACTCGTGTGATGGCCAAATCCTCTACGAACATTAAAACAACATCGCCTGTTTTATCTGAACCCTGGATAACACTTGCGGTAGTACAGCAACAATTATTTCCGCGAGGGCAGGAAGTCAATGCATCACCGGGAGCAGCCGATTTTAATGCGTTGGCTTATTTGCAAACAATGTTGAATACACCGGATGCTGACACTGATGAGAAACAATTTATTTTACAAGGTGTTAACTGGCTAAATGGCGTTGCCAATAACCAGTTCGGGCGGGCGTTTATTAAATTAAACCATAACGATCGTGAATCGGTCTTAAAAACGATAAGTGGCAGTGAAGCGGGTGAGAACTGGTTGTCGGTGTTGTTAACTTACATTTTTGAAGCCTTGCTGAGCGACCCTGTTTATGGTGGTAATACTCATCAGCTTGGTTGGCAGTGGCTGGAACATCAGGCGGGGTTTCCTCGTCCCCCGGCAAATAAAAAATACTGGTTAGTCAAATGAAAGATTATGATGTGTGCATTGTCGGCAGTGGTGCAGGTGCCAGCCCGGTTGCTTATACGTTGGCAAAGGCCGGTTTCTCGGTAGTGGTTCTGGAAAAGGGGCCCTGGTTAGACGAAAAAGATTTTTATAAAGATGAACTTGCCTGTTGTCGTCGCAGTGTTTACACCCCGCACTTAAAAGATGAACGCCATGTTATCGAAGATTATAATGGTAAAGACAAAGACGGGAATTATAAGTGGGCTGCAGAATCAACTTATGAGTCTGGCTGGAATTTCTGGAACGGGAATTGTGTGGGCGGTGCTTCGAATTTTATGAGTGGTTATTTTTATCGCTTAAAACCGGTTGATTTTTATTTGCGTTCCGAGTTTGGTCCGATTAAAGGCGCAAATGTCGTGGACTGGCCGATCCAGTATCAGGAGCTGGAACCGTATTATGAAAAAGTTGAAAGACTTGTTGGGGTATCCGGTCATGCTATTGAACATGCTTTTGCCGAACCACGTTCGACAAAAGACTTTCCTTATCCCCCCACCGTTGAACATCCCATTTCCGGTTATTTTGACAAAGCCTGCAAAGCGTTGAATTATCAGTCATTGCAAACACCGCGTGCCGTTCTGCCTTTTGCAGTCGGTAAACGTCGTGGTTGTGAATATTCGGGGTATTGTGGCAGTTATGGTTGTTCAACCGGTGCTAAAGGCAGTGGCCGCGCTGCCTTGCTCAATGAAGCAGTTGCAACCGGTCACTGCAAGATCATTCCCCATGCAAAGGTTTATAAACTCGATAGTAATGCAAAGGGCAACGTTACCCAGGCCCGTTATTTCGACCGGAATAACCAGCAACAAACCGTATCGGCAAAAGTGTTTGTGGTGGCTTGCCATGCGATAGAAACATCTCGTTTGTTACTGGCTTCTGTTGGCGAAAAACATCCCGATGGTCTGGCAAACAATCATTCCCAGGTCGGTAAGAATTTACTGTTCTCTGCGGGTGGTTCGGGCACAGGTGAGTTTTATTATAAAGATATGCCTTCACAGCAGGCTGATGAATTTAAAATACGTGGGCCGTTTATTAACCGTGGTTTACAGGACTGGTATGTGATTAAAGACAAAAAGTTTAATGCACCAATGAAAGGTGGCACCATTGATTATTTACTCAGTCATCCTAATCCGACTTCCCGTGCTGATTCAATGAAATGGGACGATAATGACAAATTAATCTGGGGTGAACCATTAAAGCAGAAGGTACACGCAGCATTTACGGAAAAGCAGCGCTTCCGTTTTGAAGTGTTTAATGACTGGTTACCAACGGATGATTGTTTCGTATCGCTTGATTCAACTGTCAAAGATAAATGGGGTTCGGCTGTGGCAAAAGTGCGGGTTGGTTACCATGATCATGATCTGCTGGTAGGGCAATATCTGACTGATAAAGCTGAAACGGTTTTAAAAAAAATGAAAGCAAAAAATATCAGCAGCAGTGTCAGTGGTTCACCACCTGCTAATCTGGTGGCAGGTGGCTGTCGTTTTGGTTCGGATCCAAAAACATCTGTTTTAAATGCCGATTGTCAGGCTCATGATGTGGATAATTTATACGTGAGTGATGGCAGTTTTATGCCAACCGGTGGCAGTGTGCCGTATACCTGGACAATTTATGCCAATGCCTTTCGAGTGGCGGATATTATTAAAAGAAGATTGTAATCGCCATTCCCGCGAAGGTGGGCAGGGTGGATGGAAGGAGAGGGTTATTTAAAACTTCCGATGTACCGCAAAGCGAGCCAGATCAATCAATGCTGTTTTATAGTCCGAGTCAGCCACATGTTCTAACGCGGCAATCGCCAGTTGTGATTCTTTTTCTGCACAATCGGCTGTGTAGTCGATGGCACCTGTCGCATGGATGGCTTCAGTAACGGCATCAATATAATCCAGTCCATTTTCTTCAATAGCCTTACACACAATTTCGGCCTGTTCTTTTGTGCCATTACGGATGGTGTAAATAAGTGGCAAGGTCGGCTTACCTTCTGCCAGATCGTCACCGATATTTTTGCCCATTTCTTCACTCGATGCGCTGTAATCGAGTACGTCATCAATCAGCTGAAAAGCGGTACCCAGATGCATGCCGTATTTGGCCATGGCTTGTTGTGCATTTGGATCAAGTTGACCTAATATGGCCGCCAGTTCAGAAGCAGATTCGAATAATTTGGCGGTTTTATTGTGGATTACATCCAAATAACGTTGTTCGGTGGTTTCGGGATCATGCACATTAAGTAACTGCTGCACTTCACCTTCGGCGATGGTGTTGGTGGCATTGGCCAAAATCGACATGATTTGCATATCACCCACATTCACCATCATCTGGAAGGCACGTGAATAGAGAAAATCACCCACCAGAACGCTGGCTTCATTGCCCCACAGGTTGTTTGCGGTTTCCTGACCACGGCGAAGTTCAGAGGCATCCACCACATCATCATGAAGCAAGGTGGCAGTATGAATAAACTCAATAATAGCTGCAATATCAATATGTTGGGAGCCAGTATAGCCAATGGCGCGGGCACAGAGCAGGTGAATAACCGGGCGCAGGCGTTTGCCCCCGCTATTAATAATATGGGTACCCACCTGGTTAATCAGCACGATTTCGGATTGCAAACGCTTTAATATAGTCGCGTTGACCTGTTTCATGTCATCGGCGATCAGGGCGTATATAGAGTCAATATTCATAAATTCTCTGGCTTCTTGCATCCGTGCAAAGGCCTGTTTGTTATTGGGTGCTTGTTTTAATCAAGCTATGAGCAAAGATTGTGAATGCTAGGGGGCGAGCTGCAAGCTGTCAAGCTTCCTTATTATTATAGTTTCAGGACAGGCCCGGTTAGAGTGTGATGATGTGTTCAGCGGCTATCGGCCAAAGACAGGCATGACGGCTGAATTTCGTAGTATTATTCTTTCGGGCTTCAATTTCCCCTTGATATGATGGATAAATGTCACCCTCCCAATATTGCCCCGGGTAGCCAATGCGTACTCATAGGGTAAGTGGAGCAGCCGAAAAACGCCGCTTTACAGCGAAAAAAGGTTAAAAAACTGGTGAAAAAAGCCCTAAAATCTTTGACCCAAACAGGCCAAACCAGTACAATCACCGGCTCAATTAAACCTAGCCTTGTCAAAGCGATTATCTTATCTGACGGGGCTTTACTGGAGATGATTTAATGTACGCGGTAATTGAAAGCGGCGGTAAGCAATATCGAGTTGCCCAAGGCCAATATTTAAAAGTTGAAAAACTGGATGTTGAAGAAGGCGGCAGTCTGGATATCGAGAAAGTTTTAATGGTTGCTGATGGTGACGACATTAAAATTGGCGCACCTTATGTAGCGGGCGGCAAAGTAACGGCTAAAGTGAAAAGCCATGGCCGTGGTGACAAGATCCGAATTATTAAATTCCGTCGTCGTAAGCACTCGCGTAAACAGCAGGGTCATCGTCAACATTATACTGAAATCGAAATTACTGGCATTAGCGCAAGCTAGGTCGGGTTAAGGAGTAAGAATATGGC
>JALXDW010000167.1 GCA_027070385.1 Chromatiales bacterium | reverse complement strand
GTGTCACTGTTGTAAAACCAAGTCCAACGGCAAGTAACAAGATAACAATGAGTATCCCCCAAAATAATATTGCCGGTCCAAGACGTGGCCCCCCGGTAAACAAGACCCAACGATCACGGGCAAAATTAATTTTAATGGAGTGATTGACACTGGGCTGTTTTAAATCAAGTTTTGGCGTTTTAAATAACGATGCTATTGGTTCAGCACTCCGCCAGATAATTTTTATATCCTGCTGCCCGGGTGTGACAGGTAAGGTCAGGTTATTATCTTCAAGACGAATTGATTGTGGAACATTGTTTATTTTGACGGATTGTAAATCCGCTTTTTCTGGCAAGGTCAAAGTATATTGACCACCCTGACTACTTCGCAAACTGACGTCCAGCTGTGCTTCCAGTGTGCGTTTTCCCGGCTTTAACGTAATTGTGCTTTTATCAATAGTTAACGTATTCCCCTTAACCCCTTCTGGCCGAGTAACGTATAAGGTAACACTTTCGCCTTGCCATGGATGCCATTTAGGTGACCAATGTCCGCGTTGATCTTTATGTTGAATAACTGCAATCCCTTTATATTCAAGATGCCATACGGGTGATACATTTACTTCCCACAGCTCTGTATAAAAATTATTTTTAGATGCTGTTAATTTAAGCTCATGGGTTTTCACCAGACTGGAACGCCAGGATATTTCTTGCTGACGTGGCGACATATTAACAAGTACTTTCCCTTTCTGGCTGCGCAGTCCTTCCGTTAATACTGACTCACCTTTTAGCAAAGGAACATTCACAACAACTGCACTACCAGACGGTGATATTCGTCGTACTGTTGTTTCTACAAACCAGTCTAACCCCAGTTTCAAATGCCGTTCAATAACCAGAAAAGGTGGTAATGCTTCTGTCGATTCTGATTGAAATTTTGAATTATCATTTGTTTTTATTTCCTGTTCACGTGTCAACTGCAACTGAGCATCCGGCACTCCATTTTCCTGTATACCCTCGATACTCCAACCCACAAGTTTTGACTGAACAATTCCAGGCTTTAACTGTAAAGGTAATTGAATATATTTTTTATTATTCACACTACCTGATAAAACAAGATTGAAGCGCCCTTTCGGTAACTCAATCCATAGTACACCATCTTTTGCTCGATACATGGCTGTTGCTGCACGTCCATCAATGCTTACCTTCGATGGCATCCACTGTTTTAGTTTTGCAGGAATTGGCACTGCAACTTTTTGTAGTGCATGTATATTCAGTTTAATTTGTAGTTGGTTTTTATCCGCGCGTAAAACCATTGATTGTATCTGTGCGCAATTGGGTAAACACTCTGGCTTTTGTGTTAAACGATTTTTCAGTTCCATTAAAAGTTGTTGATTAGGCATACTATGATTTGAAATACCGGCAGGTTGTGCCATCACTTTACTGGAATTCAGAAATAATACAGGGAATATGCCAAACAATACTGCAATTTTAAACACAGAAGGTAACCAGGGAATCGATATCTTTGGAAGGGTCTTTAACATTAACAAACAAAGCAATGCTACAAAAACAACCCGTAAAAAATTCAGAAGGCTATGCACAACAGGCGAGACAAGTACGAGTGATATTTGTTGCTCTGCTTGTACTGGGCCGTTCCAACCCAGGTAGACCTTATTCCAGCTCCACCTGGGCAAACCGGGGCCTGTTTGTACATTAGCCTTCGGGTCATAGTCTTGTAATTGATATTCACGGCTATCAAGCGTACTCCCGGCATACTTTGAAATTCCGGATACCGGTGACTGCAATAAACGACTGCTTAAATGCTTTTTTTCACTATCTCGAACTCTCTTTGCACGTTCTGCATCCTTTCTTGCTTTTTCTGCTTTACCTGTTTGAAGAGCGTGTAATGCCTGATCATTAACTTTTATAACTCTCCATCTTACACCTGGGATGTCACCCATTGCTCTTCCTTGTTTACCACCGATACATTCAATCAATACCTCATCATGCTCATCAATAAGTTTC
>JALXDW010000166.1 GCA_027070385.1 Chromatiales bacterium | reverse complement strand
ATCGGATAATGTCTAATTTGGAGCATTAGATAATTATTAAATACTTATATTTATGTTATACAAACATTACAATGAGGAACAAGATGTTAGATCAATCGAAACAACAACTAAAATTGAGTTTATTTGAATTAAGCATGATTGCCATGGTGGCGGTGTTAGTGATGTTTATCTATTCAACAGCACATGCGGCCAGTACGGACAACGAATTAATGCATTTTGAAAACAACCCTGTCAGTTTAAAGAACGCTGCTAGTCAGCATCCACAAAAATTCATAACCCCGTAATCCATAGCAGCAGATGCCATGATCGCGTTCATGCTATTTAAACCGGGGATTCGGTTTACATTCTATTCATTTTTTACTTATTTCAAGCAACTTCGCCAGGGATGGCCATTTCACAATTTATTTAAAGGGTTTATATGTCACGTATTTTATTTGAAGAAAATGGCCACAGAGTCATACTGTTTACAGACTTAGTCAAAGGCGAGGGTATACAAGCCAACCAACTTTTTATTGAAAACAATCATCATTCCGCTATTTTTGACCCGGGTGGTAATCTGACCTATCAACCACTGCATATGGCAATATCCAAATACGCGTCTATCAAGGAACTGGATTATGTGATTGCAACGCACCAGGATCCGGACATAATAACCTCAATGGATAAGTGGTTAATGTATACCGATGCCCGTATTGTTATTTCTAAATTGTGGGATCGTTTCCTGCCTCATCTTATTCCGGGTTACATGGCATCGAAGGGGCAAGGACGTATTGTTTCCATTCCCGATCCAGGAGCCATTATCAAATTTGGTGAGAGTACAATAAAAGCCCTGCCCGCACATTTCTTGCATTCGGTTGGTAATTTTCATTTCTATGATACAGCCAGTAAAATTTTATTTTCCGGTGATATGGGAGCCTCATTAACGGAAGACGAACATGGTAAACCCGTTGAAGATTTTGAGCGTCATATAATGAAGATGCAGGGTTTTCATCAGCGTTACATGGTATCCAACAAAGTGTGCAGGCTTTGGACGACGATGGTTCGGCAACTTGATGTGCAAATGATCGTACCGCAACATGGTCGTCCCTTCGAAGGCAAGGAAATGGTGGATAAATTTCTGTATTGGATAGAAAATCTGGAATGTGGCATTGACAGGTTGACGCAGCAATCCTATCAGCTACCCTAAGTTAATAAACCAAGTCATTAAGCAACCAGGGAGGGTTATTTCATATCCAAATCTGGTATAAAAAAGCAACAACTTTAGAACGTAGATATATGTTGATATAGATCAACAACTCGTGAGCTAAAGAGCGTATGTTCGAAGTTATTGGGATTTACTGCTTTACCTTCATACAGTAAATGCTAAGGTTGCAAAATAAGAATTTTTATAAAAATAGCGAGGGAATAGTGTGAAAAAGAAACGTCATCTGATACTACCAATTTTACTTTCCGGGCTTTTACTCAGCGGGTGTAACCAAAAAACCGACGAAAAGAGTGAAACATCATCAACGGCAACAAGCAGTCGACCTGAACCGGCGGGTAAACCCGTAAAAATTGATCCGGCACTGGCGAAAAAGGGCGAAGCACTTTATAACCAGAACTGTATCTTCTGCCATCAGGCCGATGCAATCGGTAAACCGGGTTTTGCACCATCACTTACCAATAAAGAATTTCTTAGCGTTGCTTCCAACAAGTTTCTTATGGGAACGATACGTGATGGTCGACCAGGAACCGGTATGCCGCCATTTTCTCATCTTGGGCGTAAACAGGTTGAAGCAATAGTTGCTTATTTACGTTCACACGCAAAGTTACCCGATGTATCCGAAATCGTTGATGCACAACCGGAATCTCATGGTGATCCCCGTTTGGGAAAACTCTGGTTTGATCAGATTTGTAGTACCTGTCATGGTGAACATGGTGATGGCTATTCAGCGGGCAGTACCGGAACCGCGATTGGTAAAGCCGGTTTCTTAAATAAAGCAACGGATGGATTTATTCGCTTTACGATTGTTAACGGTCGCTCAAATACAAGGATGCTTGGATTTAAAGGGCCTGACGCAATGGCAAATTTAACAGACAAAGAAATAGACGACATTATTTCTTATTTGCGAACCGTGCCAAGCAAAAGTTAACAAACAATCTGAAAAATAAATGAAATCAATTTATTGCATTGAATAAAACAGAATCCAATCCAGGGAGTTAGAAATGAAACGTTTTAAAATGAACCGCCGAGATTTTCTTAAAAGCAGTAGTTTTATCACCGGTGCAGCTGCAGGTACCGGTTTATTTGTCGGGAATAATCCAGAGTTGGAAGCCGCACCAGCAGAAACCTCTAAAAGTGGGCATTCAACGGCAATCGCTCAGTGTCCTTATTGTGGGGTTGGCTGTGGCACCATTATTCAGGTACAGGATGGCAAGATAGTTTCCATGCGACCGGATAAAGACCACCCGACCAATTATGGTTTGCAATGTATTAAAGGTTTAACCGCAGCTGAACCCATCTATGTTGACCGAATGGAAGGGGATTCATATGTGCGTAAAGATGTTTGGGAGGAGTGGAACAAACCCAATCATGGTAATCTTGAATACACCAGTAAAACAAAAGGTTCCTTCGATGAAGAACATTTTGTTCGAGTGCCTTACGAGAAGGCATCAGAAATGGTGGCACATAAGGTTGCACATTTCGCCAAAAAATACACCGGTAATTCAGTTGGCCTGTATGGTTCCGGGCAGTTAACCATGGAAGGTCAGTATCTCGAGAATTTATTTATGAAAGGGGTACTGGGGTCCAACACCATTGAAGCGAATGCACGGATGTGTATGACTTCAGCTGTAACCGGTTACTTTAAAACCCTGGGCTCAGATACACCACCTCTTGCATACGAAGATATTGAATTATCAGATATGATTATGCACTTTGGCCATAATGCCCGTGAATCACATCCTATTATTTTCTGGCGGGCAGCAGATCACAAACGTAAAAAAGATATTCCAACGGTGGTGGTTGACCCTCGTTATACTGGTACAGCAAAAGGTTACCAGGATATTAATGCCAAAAATTCAGTGCATGTTCCCATATTAAATGGTGATATCAGTTTTCTGAATTCAATCGCACATGTGTTGTTAAAAGATCATAAAGATGTCATTGATTGGGACTTTATGAAAGCACACACTACCGGCTGGAAAGAATATGTTGATGGTGTCACAAAAGACTACAGTCCAGAGCAGGTTCAGGATCGTATGGGTGGTAAGAATCACGATGTATCACCTGAACTGATTCGTAAAGTGGCCGGTATGTTTGCCGATGCAACACGCAAGCGTTTACAACGCAGTAAAGGCAAGCATGAAGGTGAGGGTTATGGTGGTGTTATCATTATGTGGGGTATTGGCTATAACCAGCATATCCACGGCCAACATAATGTTATCTCTATTATTAACCTGTTAACCATGACGGGTAACCTGGCAAAACCGGGTTGTGGACCGTTTTCAATGACCGGGCAGCCTAATGCCATGGGTGAGCGATTTACGGGTGGTTTAACCGGACGTTTACCCTTTAATCAGCCGTTAAAAAATGCTTCACATCGTAAGTGGATGGCAAAACAATGGGGTGTGCCTGAAAAGAATTTGATCGCTGCAATGAAAGCCAAAAACCCGGGTATGGCGATTGGTATGATGGAACGTGCATTAAAAGGTGACGTTAAAGCCATGTTCTTTGTATACGCTACCCACATTGATTTACCGGATCAGGATAACCTGATTCGCCCCGCATTAATGAAGACATTTAATGTTGTACAGGAAATTTATCGTCATGCACCCAATAACCTGTTCGCTGATGTCATTTTCCCTGCCGCAACATGGGGCGAAGTTGATGGTGTCTATATCAGTTCAGAACGCCGTATCAATCGGGTTGAGAAAGCCGCAGAGCCACCTCCAGGTTGCCGTCCTGATATGGATATGGTTATCGACAAAGGTAAAGAAATTGCGCATTTACTAGGTTTGAATGCGGATAAAATTTTCCCTTGGAAACGTAAAAAAGATGGCTATTATGATGCAGAAGAAATTTTCCGTGACGTTGTAAAAGCATCAGAAGGCACCGACACTGACTTAACAGGTATGCTGGAAGTCCAGAAAATTGACAAGAAAGGGCTGTATGAACAGTTGATTGACTTGCGAGGTATACAGTGGCCTGCACCAACGTATGCATCTGCAAAAGCAGGTGGTACTAAACGGCGCTTTATGATGCAGGAAGGTGTATGGAAAAATAAACCGTATGGTTATTTCCGTACTAAAGATGGCAAGGTACATATGAAACTCTGTTTACAGGACTATAGCCAGCGTGAAGCCATCACCAAAAAACTCATGGAGTTCGGTAGTAAGGAAGGGGTTTATACCATTGACAACATCAAGTTGTTAAAACAGGCGCGGGACATGGGCTTGACACCGGATCTGCCTGATGAAGCTTTACGTGGTAATAAATGGGAAAATGTACCAAAAGATAAATATCCGTACTGGCTGGGTTTGGGTGTGGTATATGAACATTTCCATACTGCAAAATCAAACCGAAGCCCAACAACACGTCGTTTGGTTCCTGAAATGTATGTTGAAATGCACGTAGAAGATGCTAAAGAGCTGGGTATCAAAGATGGTGATAAGGTACGCCTGGTGACTCGACGTGGTTCATTTGAAGCGAAAGCTCAGGTAGGTACTAATAGTCTGGTAAAACCCGCTCGTAACAGTGTACCGCGTGGTTACATGTTTAGCCCATGGAACTTGTCGGTTGCAGACAGTGCTGACCCCAGAAAAAACAAATGGCTGGTTAACAGTGTTTCGAGTCGGGTATGGGATTTGGTTTCGGGTCAGGTGGACTTTAAAAAACTGGCTTGTCGAATCGAAAAAGTTTAGTACCGTTCGACGGATTGCTTGCCCGCAGTGCTTCAACACAAGCACTGCGGAGCCTGCTTTTTATTGATTCATCCCGACATCATTCTCCGGGTATACGTTTTAGGCATAAATTCGTAAATGAAGCGAAGAAATTTTATAAAATATCTGGCGAGCACGGGGTTACTTGGCTATGTCGCAAGTGGTGGAGTGCAGGCAGCATTTGCACCTTCTGTCCGCTATCTCCGCCCACCCGGCTCACATGATGAAGCTAAATTTTTGTCTAAATGCATTCGTTGTGGTAAATGCGGTGAAAGTTGCCCTAACCGTGCCATTAAATTTTTCTCAACTGAAAATGGTATTACATCACTCGATACCCCTTTCATTATTCCGCGTGAACAAGCTTGTATATTGTGCATGAAATGTGGTGATGTTTGTCCAACAGGTGCTATTCCAAAAATAGAACATGAAGCCAATGCCATTATGAATGATGTGCAGATGGGACGTGCGCGTGTTGATACCCATTTATGCTTATCTTATCAGGGTAAAACGTGTGGCGTTTGTTACAGGGCATGTCCTTTACAGGACGTGGCGATTAGAGTGGGTATGTTAGAACAACCCCATGTATTGGATAAATGTGTTGGCTGTGGTTTATGTGAACGTTCCTGCATACAAATCCCACAAGCTATTCGAGTGATACCTGAACACAAAGGTTGATTTTGATATTTACTTGAAATGATAAATTTTGCTAACCGTGCGACAGCAGAATATTTAAACTGATTTAATATAGAGTGTTAAAATATGGAAAATGAGAAATTAGAACCTTCGAGTAAATTAAGACATCTGAATAAATTACGCTGGTTATCATTAACTATTGTTTTTTCAATGTTAATTATTCTTCTGTTTGTTCATCTATATCAAACATATGAAGCGGCTCATGCGTATGATTTGTTAACACCGACAGAGAAAATGATTTCTGATACGGTTGAAACACTCACTTCTCCTTTTGTTAAAGATCCTGAGGAATTAAGTGTTATCAAAGGGAATACATGGTCTGGAACATTTTTTGGGTTAAAAATAAGTGATCCTTTATCTGTGTTGGGACAAATTTTTGCCAGTTTGTCTTTTTATTGGCCATTTGTATTAACGGCTTTAATTCCACTTATTGCTACCTTGTTATTAGGGCGATTTTATTGTGGTTGGATTTGTCCGGCAACCTTCATCTATGAACTGAATGACAATCTGGCTGCTTGGTTACGCAAAGCAGGTTTGCCGGTTAGTCGACGTAAGTTGGACAGGCGTATCAAGTATGTGGTGCTTGCCGTTGGGCTTGTTTTATCTGTTTATTTTGGCACCGTTATGTTTGGCTCAATTTATCCCCCAGCTATTGTTGGCAGGGAAATTTATTATGCGATTGCATTGGGTGGTTTTGGTGCGGGTGCAGTATTTTTTCTGTTAACACTGTTGTTTGATTTAATGGTTTCACGCCGTGGGTTTTGTCGTTATGTTTGTCCGGGTGGGGCACTTTATTCCTTACTTGGCCGTTATCGCCTGTTTAGAATTAAACGTAATGTTGCAACATGTAATGACTGTGCAAAGTGTAATGTTGTTTGTCAATTTGGCCTGGATCCGTTGCAAGATGATTTTGGTATGGAGTGTAATAATTGTACTGCCTGCATCGCAGTTTGTCCGACTGACGCATTAAGTTTCACCGTTAGTATGCACGATAATAAATATCAGGGGCCTGGACATCTTGGTCATAAATATCGAAAAGAAAATGAAGGCTGATTAGAGGATAATCTCATGAAACGACGCAGCTTTATGAAATCTTTAACTATGGGGGCAGGTGTTTTAAGTTTTGGCCTGTTACCTTTTTTTATGGGGCGTTTACTTCGACCTAAAAGTCTGGCACATGCCAGCAATCGAATTCCTTTGCCGGGCGCACTGAAAGATCCGGAAGAATTTGCCAGAGCATGTATCGGTTGTGGTTTGTGTGGTGAAGTTTGTCCGGTGCGTAGTGTTCAGTTTTATAAGCATGAAGGCGGTTTTCTGGCCGATACTCCGTATATCGATCCTGTGC
>JALXDW010000165.1 GCA_027070385.1 Chromatiales bacterium | reverse complement strand
TGCTTTACCCGTACAGGATAAAAACAGAAGATAGATACAAAAAACAGAATAAATGCCAATAATGCGTAATATTGGACAATAGATAACAAATAAAAAGTTGAACCATTTAATGCTATTTCACGATTTGCATAGATCGCAACCACACTGGAAAGCACAAGAAAACTCGTTCCGGCAGATGCAAAACAGATATTAACAGCCGCATTTCTTACTTTTCCAAAAGCTAAAACAGCCATACTGACAAAAAAAATCCCGCCACCTACCAATAGTTGCAATAAAAACATCAAGGGCAAAGAACTGATGGGGCGTGTTTTTGCAGGAATTATTTCATGTAAAGTATTGTTGTTATTTTCAAAAAATACGTTGTCGGAATTCAGGATAGTTTCAGCCTGTGACTGAAGATTGAAAAAATAATTAAATTCCGTATAGGTGCTAAAGTTATATGGCATACCTTGTATTAGTTCACCACTTAACCTGACACCAGCAGAATCATTATGCATGGAAATTAATTGTTCACCTGGGGAGACTTTATTAAAAGCAGGGCTGTTCTTTTCAACCGTTACAACATAAACTTTGCCAGACAATGGATCAATCTGAAAACCGATACCCGTCCAGGGTGTGGAGACAGAAAGCTTAACCGTAATAAAAACAACCAGTATATAAAATACAAAGCTGCCAAAAAGTATTTCCTTTGGTGATAAGGTTGCTTTCATTTAATTATCAACGGCATTCAGTCATCAAAGTCGTTGCTTTTAATTACATTTATAATTTGTTTTTGTGTAAAACCACGTTGTTGCAGGAAACGTATCTGTTTTGCTTTTTCATTGATATCTTCCGGCAAATTTTCCCCAAAACGCTTACAACGGGCTTCTCTGGCATACTCAAACCATTCAGGTTGATTAAAATCAAGATACTCATCTATTAATGACTCGTCAACACTTCGTTGTTGCAATTCCAGACGAATCTTTATGGGCCCAACACCACGGTTAATTTTTGAACGTACAAACATTTCTGTAAACCGTGATTCATTCAGATATTTGTCTTTAACAAGTTGCTCAATCACCATATCTATTTCATGGTTGGCATGTCCCTTGTTTTTTAATTTATTCCTGAGTTCAAAACAGGAATGCTCGCGTCCTGCGAGCATTCTAATTGCCGAGGCATAAACTTTGTCATCCATGCTCGTTGCCTATACTTTTACAACATCTTTATCTTCAGAAGACTCCTGCTTGTCTTTTTTCTTTTCCGCTTTTTTTGGAGCAACTTCTTCTGTTGATTCCTCTGTAATCAAATCCGGTAGCAAAATAGCGCGTATCTTTTCCTCTAAATCAAAGGCAATATCCGGATTTTCTTTCAAAAAGTTTCGGACATTATCTTTACCCTGACCAATACGATCACCATTATAGCTATACCATGAGCCGGCTTTATCAATTAAGCCATGTGTAACACCCAACTCAATGATTTCACCTTCTCGCGAAATGCCCTCACCATATAGAAGATCAAAAACCACTTGCTTGAAAGGAGGTGCCACTTTGTTTTTAACCACTTTCACTCGTGTTTCATTACCCAGGATTTCATCACCCTTTTTAAGGGCCCCAATACGACGAATATCCAGGCGAACCGAAGAATAAAACTTTAAGGCATTACCACCGGTTGTGGTTTCCGGGTTACCAAACATCACACCGATTTTCATTCTTAACTGATTAATAAAGATAACCATTGTATTTGATTTTTTGATATTAGCGGTTAACTTGCGTAACGCCTGACTTAAAAGCCGCGCCTGCAGTCCCATGTGTGAATCACCCATATCCCCCTCAATTTCAGCACGCGGAGTCAGTGCGGCCACTGAGTCGATAACAATGACATTAACAGCGCTAGAACGCACCAACATATCGGTAATTTCCAACGCCTGCTCCCCTGTATCCGGTTGAGAGACCAGTAACTCATCAACATCAACGCCTAATTTTTCAGCGTAAGTTGGATCAAGCGCATGTTCCGCGTCCACAAAGGC
>JALXDW010000164.1 GCA_027070385.1 Chromatiales bacterium | reverse complement strand
GGGTGATACGGCAAGGTAAAAATAATCCGATGCGTGGATCCAGTGCCAGTGATTCATTTAAAAACTGAAAGTTACAAAAATAAAGAATAATCTGCTTTTTATTTTGTTTATCTTTTTTAACCAGTCCATCATCTAAAGTTTGTTGGCGAATGATTCTAAAATTCTTTCCTACAACTGCTTTTTTCAGATTATCCAATGTTTTTTCAAGAGAATAAGGTGATTCTTCTACAATAACGGGATTGAGATTCTGTTCGCTGAAATGGGGAACCTGTTTTTTTTCAAAATGCCGAATATAGGCAACCACATCATTAATATCCGATTCCGATAGACCCTGTTTTAGAAATGAATTCATGGGGGTTTTATCCCGGCCATTCATTAAAGTATGTTTAATCATTTCATCACTGGCTGAAGCAAGAAAATCAGCATTGTTCAGTGCGGGTGGAATAATGCTTAAATCTCGTGGCCGGGAAAAAGTGACGCCAGTGCCTTTGCCCCCCTGGCCGTGTTCACCGTGACAACTGGCGCATTTGCTTTTGAACAGTGCTTCGCCATGTTTGATGTTTCCCTTGATAGGGGTAGGATCAAAAACAGCGGGTTTTGCATTGGTAAAAGTCCGAATGTATTTCACCAATGCTTTTATCTTTTTGTCACCCAACTTTTTGAATGAAGGCATGGTGCGGCCGATGCGACCGTGTTTAATGGTTTTAATCAGGTATTCATCACTGATACTGTTTTGGAATGATTCCAGGTTTAGCGGTATTCCGACACCACCACTGCCTTTAACGCCATGGCACACGGAGCAGTTTTCAGTATAGATATGCTCACCATTAAGCGTATCTGCATAACCATGGCCACTGATGCTCAGGGCGGTTAATAGCAGAAAAGTAAAATGTCGTTGAATATTCATAGGAACCTTTAATTACTGTACTTTAATTGAAGTATAGCTATATTAGCATTTGTTAATATTGATCAGTATCAATATTTTGACAAATCTGAAGCCGCTGAATCATAAAAACAGGTAGAAACCAGAATTATAGAAAATATGTAGCCAAATGGAAGGTTGTAATGACTGATATTGATCCTTGAAATAACCAAAAATAAGAGAGGGGATAAATGTTGCCATTGCCCAAAGCACAGAATGTGACCAAAGGTGGCCGGCACTAAAGAGTAAGCTGGTTATAACGTTTGCATAGCTGATACGGCTGATTAGAATACTGTGAAGTTGGTTGGTGAGCAGTAATTGTTGTATGGCGTTCTGAATTAAGCCTCTAAAGACGATTTCTTCGAGTATCGGGAAGAGAATAACAAGATAAACAAGCTTTAGATCAAATTGTCGGGCAGTCACCGGGAGGTGTGGTTCCAACCCGAAGAGCTTAAAACTTGACCAGAATAGCACGGCAGCAAAACAGGCAAACCAGAAATCGGTTTGTTGCCAGTAATAACGTGTGACATAAAGGCCAAAAACATTCTTAGAATGTGAACTTGCCTCTGCCGAATCAGAGCGTTTCATACTATTATATTAGTTCCGCTTTAGGTCCATTTGGCTGTACATTCCATCATGAACGAAATAGATATCATTAGTTATATTGCGTATTCGCTGCCTATTATCATTATTGGGCTATTCTGGCGATCGGCCCGTAAAAAATCCACTGTTAATGATGAGAATTTCAAGGTGACGGTCAAAGAAGGTTTAACCGAGCCGGCATCATTACATCCTGTTTTTAATGATGGCTTGTGTGTCGGTTGTGGTGCGTGTGTTAATGCTTGTCCCGAAGGCCAGGTTATTGGTTTAATTAAAGGTAAGGCAACATTATTAAAACCAACCAAATGCATTGGCCACGGTGCCTGTAAGACAGCCTGTCCTTTTGATGCCATAACACTGGTTTTTGGCACTGAAAAACGGGGTATGGATATCCCGAATCTGAATGAAAATTTTGAAACCAATGTGCCCGGGCTTTTTATAGCCGGTGAACTCGGTGGCATGGGTTTAATTCATAATGCCATTCGGCAGGGT
>JALXDW010000163.1 GCA_027070385.1 Chromatiales bacterium | reverse complement strand
GTTGCAGGATTAATTACGTCGAAACTCATTGTTATTCCCTTATAAATTAGTAACACTATATGTAGTATAGCCTGATTCAATCAACTTAAAATAGAAGATGCACTACAATGAGCATAAAAATTTATACCGTAGGTGGATTCGTTCGTGACCGTTTACTTGGGATAACCAGCAAGGATAAAGACTGGGTTGTGGTGGGTGCAACACCCGAACAAATGCTGGCACAAGGCTATAAACCTGTGGGCAAAGACTTCCCTGTTTTTTTACACCCAAAAACAAAAGAAGAATATGCGTTGGCACGTACTGAACGTAAAACTGCTGCTGGTTATACCGGCTTTAGTTTTAATACCAGTACGGATGTCACGCTTGAAGAAGATTTAATGCGCCGTGACTTGACCATTAACGCCATTGCACAGGATGATAAGGGCAATATCATTGACCCTTATCATGGCCAGCAGGATATCAAAAACCGGATCCTGCGCCATGTTTCACCGGCTTTTGTTGAAGATCCCTTACGAGTCTTACGAGTTGCCCGCTTTGCTGCCCGTTTTGCTTCTTTGGGTTTTACGGTTGCAGACAAAACATTGGCCTTGATGCAGAAAATTACCGACTCCGGTGAAATTGCCACACTGGTTGCTGAACGCGTCTGGCAAGAGTTACATGCCGCCTTGCTAACAGACAACCCGGACGTTTTTTTTAACGTGTTGCGTGAGTGTGGTGCATTAAAGATCTTATTTCCAGAAATTGATCGTCTGTTTGGTGTCCCGCAAGTCAAGGAGTATCATCCTGAAATTGATACCGGCATTCATACTTTAATGGTGTTACAACAGGCGGTTAAACTCAGTAGTGACGCTGAAGTGCGATTTGCTGCCCTGGTGCATGACCTGGGCAAGGGACTCACCCCTAAAGATGAATGGCCAAAACACATCGGTCATGAGCACCGGGGAATTAAGCCGGTTAAAGCTTTATGTGAGCGATTAAAAGTACCCCGAACCTGTCGTGAGCTGGCACTTATCGTCACTGAATATCATCTTAATTATCATCGTATTGAGGAGCTTAAACCCACTACGGTGATGAAGTACTTGCAACGGATGGATGCTTTTCGCCGTCCGGAACGTTTTGAAAAATTTTTACTGGCCTGTGAAGCCGACTCTCGTGGACGTACAGGTTGGGAAGATAAAAACTTCAAACAACCCCAACTGTGTCGTAATTATTTCAAAGCAGCCAATGAAGTGGATTATTCAGAATTAAAAGAACGCAACCTGCAAGGTAAAGAATTTGCGGATGCATTAACAAGGCTCCGGACAAAAGCCATTGCCCAAATAAAACAGGTTAGGGTCTGTTGATCTTTCAACAGCCCCCAATGTTTGCTTTACATAAAAATAGCAAACAAACCGACACCTAACAGCAGCCGGTAAATCACAAACGGTAACATCCCAACCCGTTCCAGTAATTTTAAAAACACATGAATGCAAGCATAAGCAATCAGGCCGGATAACATAATGCCTAAAAATATCTCGCCCCAGTTAACAGCATATTCAGCTTTAATTAACTGCAATGTTTTATAGCTGCCCGAAGCTAAAATAGCCGGTATAGAAAGTAAAAAAGAAAAACGGGCAGCAGCAGAACGACTTAGCCCCAGCAATAATGCGGCTGTCATGGTAATACCTGAACGGGAAGTACCCGGTATTAAGGCAATGGCTTGCGCCAGTCCGATAATCAATACATCACGCCACGTTAAATGATGTTCATCACGTTGTTGTGTTCCTTTACTATCTGCAAACCACAACAACAGACCAAAACCGATAGTGGTATAGGCAATCACCATTGGTGAACGTAAACTGCTGTCAATTATATCGCTGAATAACAAACCGGCAATACATACCGGAATAGTGCCAAAGATAACCGCCCATGCTAAACGGCTTTCACCAATGCTTTTACGTTGAATACACGATGCACTCCAGTCTACTGCCATAGTTACAATTTCTTTTCTGAAATACAGCATCACCGCGGTTAAAGTGCCAACATGAACAGCAATATCAAAACCCAAACCCTGATCCTGCCAACCAGTGGCAATGGGTACCAGAATTAAATGGGCAGAACTTGATATAGGTAAAAATTCGGTAAAGCCTTGTACTAAAGCTAATGTAATAATTTGTATTAAGGTCATGCAACATCCTGAAAAGTGATGCGGTGATTATAAATGATCCCGCATATCTTTAAAATAAAACGCATCTAATCTTGCGTGACAGTTTTTAGCAAAACCTATCACTTTCACTATCTCACCCATTTCATAGGGCATGGTCAGTTTCTTTACCTGATTGGTTAATTCCATTTGCGCTGCAATATTATTCTGTTCAATATATTCACTGCCAATCTCTTCAGCTAATTGTGCAACACCTGCACCGAATAAAAAACTGGACTGCGTAGTATAACCGATAACACTTAAATCATTCTTAATAGCGCTGTCTGCCATGGCAGTAAAATCCACATGCGCGGTTAAGTCCTGTAAACCGGGATAAACAAAGGGATCACTGTGTTGTCGATGTCGATAAAAACAGTTCAAGGTACCCTGATTACGTTGTGCATGATAATACTCATGCTGCGGATAACCATAATCAATTAAAATAATCACACCTTGTTCTAATTGAGCGGCCATACTGCTAATCCAGTCTTCGGCATTAAAATTTATTTCAGACCGATACCCGGTTGGCAGTTCCAAACCCTTTTCTTGCAGCTGCGTAATACGTTCAGCTGTCCGCAAATAAAGTGCATTGTTGTTATCCTGAACAAATTGACTCACAAATTTATTATCCTGAGAAGCAACATATTCAAGAGAAAAACCCTGTTGCTCTTTTTGAAAGCGCACGACCGGCATTGCATCCAGTAATTCATTGGCAATAACAACTGCGTGTAAATTTTCCGGCA
Source organism: Chromatiales bacterium (assembly GCA_027070385.1). Taxonomy (GTDB): domain Bacteria; phylum Pseudomonadota; class Gammaproteobacteria; order UBA6429; family Thiohalophilaceae; genus SZUA-37. The sequence continues at coordinate 4,098 of JALXDW010000163.1, read as the reverse complement.
GTTTATCCAGCCAGCAGACACACTGGTATAAATCGGGAATGGCCTGCTGAAGATACTGCTGCTGCCGTAAACGTAAATCGGCACTGAGTTCCAATATATAATAGTGCTCAGGTAATTTATTAATGCTATCAAGATATTCAATAATGCCGGCCGCCATTTTGCCACTGCCCGCACCCACTTCTAAAATAGTTGCCGTGTCGATGGCATCCAGTGCAGGCAATATGGCCTGGGCGATACTTTGAGAAAAAAGGGATGATATTTCCGGGGCCGTTATAAAGTCACCTTCAGCGCCCAGCTTGGTGCTACCCGCACTGTAATACCCCAAACCTGGCTCATACAATACGGTTTGCATATAATCCGTAAAGCCAAGATGGCCATTAGCGGCTATTTTGTCCAGTACGCATTGCCTGACTCTTTGACTATGTGTCAGCGCCGCATTATCCGGCAAAGGTAGGCTGTTCACCGCATCGGGTTGTTCTGTCTGCATCATCGTATTAGAGTCATATCTCTTTAAGTCACTTAGGGTTACAATACTTGTATGTCGGAACAGGATTCTAACCAGAACACTCACAACAAGGTAGCGCTAATTACCGGCGGCGTTCGCCGTATTGGTGCTGAAATCGCAACCATGCTGCACAATAACGGCTTTCGGCTTGCGCTGCATTACCGTAATTCACGCGATGAAGCCAAAGCACTGCAGGATAAACTCAATGCGATTCGAGCCGATTCAGTCATATTGATCCAAGCGGATCTCCACATTACCAAAGGTTTAAATGAGCTGGTTCACAGTACAGTAAAACGTTTCGGCCAACTGGATGTTGTGGTCAATAATGCCTCAAGCTTTTATCCCACGCCAATGGGTGAAGCAACAGAAGAACAATGGGACGACTTGTTCGGCAGTAATCTTAAAGCACCTTTTTTTCTTGCCCAAGCAGCAGCCAGCGCATTAAAACAGTCCTGTGGCTGTATTGTAAATATTGTTGATATCCATTCAGACCGACCATTAAAAGAACACCCTATTTACTGTATGGCAAAAGCCGGTTTGGCAATGATGACCAAATCATTGGCCAAAGAACTTGGCCCCGAAGTGCGAGTGAACGGTGTTGCACCCGGTGCAATTTTGTGGCCGGAAAATGACATGGACGAACTCACTCAGCAACGCATTGTTTCACGCAATTTTTTAAAACGGCAGGGACACCCATCCGATATTGCACGAACCGTTTTATTCCTGACCACCCAGTCACCTTATATTACCGGGCAAGTCATTGCGGTTGATGGTGGTCGCTCACTTAACAGTTAATATCAAATTCAATTTCAACGGGCAGCATATTTAATTCCGTCTTATCAAAAGCAGCCCATAATTCTGCAATCGTGCAATTTTCTGTGGGATGCTCATAATCTGGAATAAGCTCAAACAGTGGCTGCAAAACAAATCCATAACGTGTGATTTCATCTCTGGGGATCACAATATTCCCGGCCTGAAAAACGTCGTTTCCATACAACAACAAATCCATATCCAGTGTTCTTGAACTGAATTTCTTTTCCGTATTACGCATCCGTCCCTGTGCCGCTTCAATACCATGCAAACTCTCTACAAACTCAGGGATAGATTCTTCTGTTTGCAACCCCACAACAAGGTTTAAAAAATCATCGCCATCAAACCCAACAGCCGTATTTTGATAAACGGTTGATAAACTTAACGGGCCGTATTGTTTATTTAAGGCTGCAACCGCTGCACGAATATTGGCCTGCGCGTCGACGTTACTACCAATACTGATATAAACCTCAGGCATAATAAAACTTAACGGCTGCCGCGTTCAATTAAAATACCCACATCACGCGCACCGCGTAAGGCACCCGGCTTGTTCAATTTAAGCCGAACCCAGGCAACACCAAACTCATCCCGAATTAATTCACAAACCCGCTCGGCAAGGGTTTCAACCAGCTGAAACTCACTGGCCTCAACATAACTGATCACTTTCTTGGTTAAGGTTTTATAATCGATGGTGTCATCAATATGATCGGAGGCCGCAGCTTTACGGATATCCGTTGCCAGCTCCAGATCGAATATCACCGTTTGTTTGATTTGCCGTTCCCAGTCAAATATACCAATCACGGTTTCAATACGAAGTTCATTGATAAATATAATATCTTGCATAATTTAAGGTCTTGTTAACAGCGGATAATGCCGCCTTATTTGAAAATTTGAGAAGCAACTATACACTGCCAGCCCAATACACTCTATAATCTAGCCTCATTTTAAAGCTGGAATTTTTATTAATGCCTGTTCTTGATATTTTGCTCATCAGTCTTGCCTATCTGCTTGGTTCAATTTCTACCGCCATTATTGTCTGCAAAATAATGCGGCTTCCCGACCCTCGCAGCCAGGGCTCAGGTAATCCTGGTGCCACCAATGTATTGCGTGTCGGTGGCAAAAAAGCGGCCGCTATTACCTTGTTTGGCGATATGCTTAAAGGCCTTATTCCGGTACTATTTGCCCATTATCTTGAGTTGGACATGCTCACTCTGGCACTGACAGGGGGTGCAGCCTTTATCGGCCACTTGTACCCTGTGTTTTTTGGTTTTAAAGGCGGAAAAGGTGTTGCGACCTTGCTGGGTGTTCTGTTTGGCTTTTCATGGATGTTAGGCCTGGCCACATCCGTAACCTGGCTGGTGGTTGCCAAAGTCTTTAAATTATCGTCATTAGCCGCGCTAATAGCCACGGCACTGGCGCCTGTTTATCTGTACTTCATTATCCCGCAAGCAAAACCCTTGCTTATTGTAACGGTAATAATGGTGATCATTTTATTCTGGCGCCATAAAAGTAATATTCAAAAATTACTCTCTGGCAGTGAAAGCAGTATCGGCAACCCCTAACAACTTACCACAAAATTTTTGTACAAAAATCACGGCTTATCACATGGCCGTTGGAAATAACAAGTCAATACACATGTTGTTGATGTTAATAACCAAAACAAAAAGAAACCTATTGTGTAGCCTGCCATTCTGGAAATATGCCCGTAACCACTGACCTGCATAAGGAGCTGCGGATCAAAATAGGCAAAAAATAAAATGGTTGCCACACCGGCGGTTAGAAATGAAGGCCATAAAACGGCAATGACTTTCTGAATGGTGGGTATCTGTTTATCGGTACTCTGTTTATTATTTTGTTCGCTCATATTTTCCCCCTCCTTTAATCTGCAAATAATTGAATCCTTGTTTTGTTATTTTTTATTTTTCCATTTAGCTGCCAGTCTTTATTCAGTGGAAGCAGTCTTACATACCATGCACCGTGTGATAATAAATTGATAGCCTTACTATCTGCTTTACTACTATAAAACGCTTTTAGTTTATCCCCTTGAACTTTTTGTTCAGACTGAATTAACACCACCGAAAAATCCCGGCTGGCATAGGTAGGGTGATTAAAAAACAGGGTCACTACCGGAGCCAGTTTTATTTTATTTTTTAATGCAGATACTTCTATATACAGCTTATTATTACTTATAGACAGGTTCGCAGCCAGGCCGATTTTCTGGGCATGTTCTATTTTAGATAAATCCCGGTTGATCTCCATTGCCTGTTTATAATAATCGTCCACAACCAGACTATCAGCATTCTGCGCTGCTAATATAAGGGTAGCAATACTGGCCACAACGGCTGTTGCAGGTAATAGAATCAGGAACCACGGCCAAAACTGTTTATACCAGCTTGTGTTTATGTTCATTGTATTTTCCATAAAATGCAGACAGGCCTTGTTTTGTTTACACAGCCTACCGGACTAATGGCCCGATAAATCGCCCGGTTTCAACTACATGGATATCCGGATTTGTTGTTGAAATCAAATCAAAGGTTAGATCCTCAGCAGTCTTCTTCAGATGAATGGGATCGACCTGTATACTAATAGGTAAATCAAGCACTTCGCCACTTTTAACTTTTATCTTATCCGGTTTGTTAATGACCTTGATACCCTTAATGCCCTTAACAGTTAAGCGATAATAATGTGGTTTGGTATCCATGTTAATGAGTTTAAGAGTGTAAATATTTTCAATCAAACCTTCATTGGTTTCACGATACAATGCATTTCGATCACGAATAATA
>JALXDW010000162.1:5564-7047 GCA_027070385.1 Chromatiales bacterium | reverse complement strand
TCAAATAATTGTGTCATATAATTTACCTCGTATATTGTTAATATTTTTCAGCCTTGATTGTATTGCTGAACGTTAACTGATAAACATGACAACAATACTGTTGCAGTATGAATTTTATATGACAGCAAAAAAATAGAATAAACAACCAGAATAAATCTGGCATACCAGCTACATAACAGCAATGTGGATAAAACCCACTGATTAAAACCTATACCTGTGCCTTATATAAATCAGGCTAACAATCCTTGTTTTCATAAAACCGTCATATTATCCATATACCCTACAAATTATATTTCCGTACAGACATCAAGAGTACTTTCTGCTTGCTAGACCCGGCCGGTATTCTGGTAGACAGTTTTAATGGAAGCTTCCTGTTTTTCAATATTCTGTGGTATTAAAGCGATAGTATTTACATGACAAACGAACAACAGCCACAACATTCAACCTTTCTGCTAAATAACAAATGGCATGCAAAAATTGTTGGCCTTTTGGTTGGAATTTTAATGTTGGCTATCTATTTATGGATCATTGGTGGCATCACAAATTTATTAATACATCTTTATAATAATATTCTTAGCAACTGGACGCATGGCGCTGAACGAATGATTAAGGAAGTTGTTATTATGCTAGCGGCACTTGAGCTAATCAGAACACTGCAATCCTACCTGACACTTGGACGAGTTAAAGTTACTTTTATTCTGGATGCTGCACTGGTCGTACTTATCGGAGAATTAATCAGTTTATGGTATGGAGAATACAGTACCTCAGAAGTTATTGTGAACATATCTGTTATCTCGATAATGAGTGTTCTTAGAATTATCACAACAAAGTATTCACCTGATGACAATTAATAAAAACGTCATAAATATTTCATTCTTCCGTCACCTGATAAAACTAAACTACTCCAAAATCATTTATATTATGGAGATTAACAATGGCTATACCGGCTTATGATATCGTTAATTTATTAACTCGACATGATAAATACACCGTTTTTATTGCCGACGATGAAAATACAAAACACCTCTGTTACAAATTACGTTACGATGTTTTTGCAAGAGAACTCGGTGCAGAAATATCCACTAAAATAAGTGGTATTGATAAAGATCACTTTGATGATCATTGCCAACACCTGGTTATTTTCGATAATCGAACAAATGAAATCATTGCAACAACACGTTTACTGGATAATGAAGGCCGCAAAAAGACCGGTATGTTTTATTCTGAAACAGAGTTTGACCTGAGTAATGTTATTAATCCGGATGTTAGCTTTATAGAAATAGGCCGAACCTGTATCCACCCTGCTTATCGCCGTGGTGCCGTATTGGCCATGTTATGGCGTGGCATTGCCGATATTGTTGTCAAAAACAAAATTGATTATCTTATTGGCTGCGCAAGTATCCCTTTATCCAATGGCGATAAGTACATTAGTAGTGTGATGAACCATATTCAGCTGAATCATTATGCACCTGAATGTCTACGT
>JALXDW010000162.1:4096-5554 GCA_027070385.1 Chromatiales bacterium | reverse complement strand
ACACCCACGTAGCCCTTTAAGATTAAATGATGAACAGCCACATGCAGACGATGCTATTTTACCCACCTTATTAAAAGCCTATCTTCGACAAGGTGCCTTGATTTGCGGGCAACCTTATTGGGATGCAGCTTTTGGTGTTGCCGATGTATTTGTATTACTGGAGTCAAGCAAAATTACAAGTCGCTATTCAGAACATTTTATCGAACGCCCTCGGAAGTAGATGCCTTATTCTCTTTTACGTGTATTTTACAGGGGGATAGCTTTCTCAATCCATCTGTTTATCGCTTTGCTCGTTTGCAGTTTTATACCGGTGTTGTATAAACAACAGGGATTCAACGGCAAACAGGGGCAAGCTGTCATCAAATGGTGGTGCCACCAGACTATGAATATACTCGGTCTGACACTCTCTCGACAAGGTAAGCCTTTTGATTCAAGCGGCTTGATCGTGGCCAATCATATTTCATTCCTTGATATTATAGTAATCGCCTCGACCACAACTGGATTATTTCTGGCAAAATCCACATTGCAATCCTGGCCAGTGATCGGTTTTATTGCCAACAGAATTGGTACGATATTCATACAACGCAATGAACCACGTACTCTACATGCAATCATTCCAACGTTAACGAGTATTCTGCAACAGGGAATATCGGTTATCATCTTTCCTGAAGGGACAACCACCGCTGGTAAAACAGTGGGGAAATTCCACAGCAGTCTTTATCAAGCGGCAATTAACGCAAACAAACCCGTTCTACCTGTTGCCATACGCTACATGCGAAATGGAAAACCCGATAACATCGCTGCTTATATCGACAACAATAATTTTATTTTTAGTTTAATAAAGATAATGGCTCAAACACGAACAAATGTTCAAATTTGTTTTTATGATCGGCTCGATAGTAACAACCTGAATCGCCAAGAACTTGCCATGCAAAGCCATGAAATTATCAGTCAGTCCATTGACTTTCAATCCGACTCCATTCACAAACCGACTACTCAGCCTAGCTGTAACCACCCTGTTTCAAATCTTTAAAGCCAACACTGCTATCAACAAACATCCAGAGCAGCTTTGCTATCATTTCAGGAGCAATCACCGTGTGCCGATTATTCGTTTCCTGCATACTTTTACGCAGCTCAGCACGTGTATTTTTGTCTCCGGTCAAATCAAAAATAATGTCGATCTCTTCTCCCATTTCAACAACGCCTACTGCATTTTCAAAAACAGGTACACCACTTTGACGAAAACCTAATGCGATTGGTGAGTCCAGATGCCGATGTGCAACCGCTGCAATTTCAACAGGTTTACCACCTTCCTGGATCATTTCCAGAAATGCTTCAGCAAAATCTTCACCAACGCTGCCCAAACCCAATAATGCTATTTTAATTTTTTCGCTCATAAGTAACCTCTCTCATCCTCTACTTCTGAATGTTTTCGGCTAATGGCAGCAAGACTTGAGG
>JALXDW010000162.1:0-4086 GCA_027070385.1 Chromatiales bacterium | reverse complement strand
TATTACGTATTTTTAGATATTTAACCGTTTTATTGCGCTAAACGTCTATAAATAACCGCTAATCACTACGACATTGACAGATTTCCTTTCACAACCTGGCTAACAGTCAGCCCCTGCACTAAAATTGAAAAGGCAACCACCAGGTAAGTAATGGTGAGAATCACTTCGCGCTCAAACCCCAATGGCAACGATAAAGCCAGCGCAATGGATATCCCGCCTCGCAATCCCCCCCAAGTCATAATCTCAACCACTCGGGGACTGAAACTACGCAAACGACTTAGCAATTTTACCGGGAAAGCCACACTCACAAAGCGGACACCCAGAACAAGTGGAATAATGGCCAGACTGATTAACATGTATTCCAGTTTAAAGGACAGTACCAATACTTCCAGGCCGATGATAACAAACAACACGGCATTGAGTATTTCATCGACTAATTCCCAGAAATTATCCAGTCGAAACTGGGTAGCATCACTCATGGCATGTTGCCGACCATGGTTACCAATCAGTAATCCAGCCACCACCATGGCAATCGGCCCGGATAAGTGTAAAGCATGCGCAAGTGCATAGCCGCCCATGACCAATGCAAGGGTTAACATAATTTCTACCTGATAATTATCTACCGTACGCAACATACTAAAAGTAATATAGCCCGTTACCAATCCAAAAACGATACCGCCAATGGCTTCCTGAAAAAATAAAAAACCAATGCTACCCACTGTCGGTTCAGTCCCACCAGCGGCAATACCTAAAAGAACAGTAAAAATAACAACACCGATACCATCATTAAATAGCGATTCACCGGCAATCTTTATTTCCAGACTTTTTGGCGCACCGGCTTTTTTTAGAATTCCCATAACCGCAATAGGATCAGTTGGTGAAATAAGTGCCTCAAAGAGTAAACAATAAATATAGGAAATATTCAGACCAAAAGCGGACAATACCAACCAGCTTAATCCACCAACCAGAAAAGTAGAGACCACAACACCAAATGTTGCAAGAAACAGCACTAACCATTTTTGTTGAGCCAGATCTTTCAGATTAATATGCAATGCGCCGGCAAATAATAAAAAACTCAACATCCCGTTCATCAGGGTATGATGGAAATCAATCCCGCGTAAAACAGTTTCAGCATAAACGAATAACCCCTGAAATCCTGCTTTGCCTGCAATAATCAAACAAGCCGATATAATCAGAGCAATCAACATAATACCAATGGTTGTTGGTAACTTAATATAACGATAATTAAGATAGCTGAATAGCGCAGCCAGCGTTATCAGAATCGAAACTGTATTAAGTAAATCCATTTTATCTTCTTCTGTTTATTTAATTTAAAGAGGCAAAACGGGACAAGTCACCGGTTAGGCCCATTGCTTGCTTGATAAGCATATTTTTAACAACAGGGGTATTGTCCACAATATTCATACCCGTGTTACGCAATGCTTGTACCACCCCAATCTCACTGCCGAACATATTTTTTAAACCATCCATTGCAACCATCATGGCAAGATTATCGGCTTTACGCCAGCGTTCATAACGACGTAATACAGATGTGCTATTCACCGTTTTCCCTTGCATGATTGCATCAATCAATGTTTGAGCCAAGGCAGCTGCATCAGCCAATCCCATGTTGACACCTTGTCCTGCCAAGGGATGAATAGTATGAGCAGCATCCCCCACCAGAGCCAGATTCGGTTTAATATAATGTTCAACAACAAAAAAGCGCAACGGAAAAACAGCACGTTCAGCACAACTTAAAATGTCACCCAATCTGTTATCGGAAGCAACACATAATGCCTTATTGAACTCTGTAGCATCCATATTTTTTAATTCATTCGCCTGTTCCGCTGATGTTGACCAGACAATCGAACTATAACCATCAAGCAACGGTAAAAAGGCCAGTGGACCGGTTGGCATAAAACGTTGCCAGGCCGTTTCCTGATGTGATTTTTCAGTTTTAACATAGGTAACCAATGCCACCTGATCATAATCCCAGCCACGTGTCATAATAGCGGATTGCTGACGCACCCAGGAACGACCACCATCGGCACCCACTAACAAGGAAGTTGTAATAACCTTATCATCATCCAGCAATAAAACATTTTGCTGTTCATTCTCAATTAATTTTTTACATGAAGCAGGCGCAATCAGCGTGACATTGCTGTAAGTTTGCAAACGCTGCTGCAAAGCATATTGCATCACCTGATTTTCTATAATGTGACCTAAAGTAGCTTCGGAAAGATCTGCGCTGTCAAAATGAATAATGCCATTGCCCTTTGCGTCCCACACATGCATATCACGATAAGGGCTCACTCTTAATGCCTCAATCGCTGGCCAGACACCAATATTTCTGAAAATATTTTCACTTGCACGGGTAATTGCACTTACCCGCAGATCAAAACTGTCCATAGAAGGTTTAGCCACAGGTTTGGCATTATCAATCACTGCAATGGACAAATCTGTTTCATTTGCAAGCATACAGGCCAGCGTTGCGCCAACCATGCCACTGCCAACAATCGTAATATCAAATTGGCTCATGATAAAGGAAGTCCTCTTGCCAGCCGACTTGCCTTACCGACAAAGCCCATCGCCTGTCGTCCAATCTGTTTTTTTAAACCTGGCAACATGTCCAGTGCCAGCAATGCCATATTTCGTGCAACCACGACAGGAGGAAATCTTGTGGTGAACATGCGTACCAGACTGTCTGTACTTAACATCGTTTGCATTAAGTCACGCTGTCGCCATGACTCATACATCTTCAGGTAATAAATATCACCAATGTCATTTTGCTGTTGGTGTGCTTCAGCAATAATTTGCGCCAGAGAGGCCACATCACGCAATCCTAAATTAAACCCTTGCCCGGCAACCGGATGTACAGTGTGCGCTGCATTACCAATAATGGCCAGGCGCGCACGGACTGTTTCTTTTGTTCGCATCAGTGATAAAGGATAACTGACCCGCTTGCCGGTTTTAATAAATGTCCCGGCACGCTCACCAAAGCGTTTTTGCAATGCTGCAAGGAAATCGTCATCATTCAATATTAAATATTGATCAAGCTGGTTATTTTTAAGCGTCCAGACCAGTGAATAACGATTGCTTGTATCATCACAGTCATTCAATGGTAGCAACGCCAATGGTCCAGTGTCTGTAAATCGTTCGTAAGCAATATTGTGGTGCGCTTTATCACAGGCAACATTGGTAATAATTGCAGTTTGCTGATAATCCCGTGCGCTGGTTTTAACATCGGCCTGCTCACGAATAAAAGATTGACCGCCATCAGCCGCAACCAATAATGATGCAGTCAGCAGCTGCACTTTATCGTCAACCACTATTTCAACATTGGCATTGTCATTTTCAATATTGAATGTCTTTAATTCTGCCGGACAGAACAACGTTATATTATCAACCTCATGAATACGCTGGTGTAATGCCTGTCCTAAATACTGGTTCTCAACAACAAAACCCAATGCATCGGTATTCTGCTCAGTTGCACGCAAATGGGACAACCCCAGATGACCACGATCTGAAATATGAATTTCCTTTATCGGGCAGGCACCGAGTGCTTTAATTTTATCCCAAAGACCCAGACTATTAAAAATCTCTTTAGAGCTGTACGACAAGGCAACCGTGCGAGAATCAAAACTGGGTTGTTGCGTATCATCAAACATATAATTTTCAATAACTGCAATTTTTAATGCATTACCTGATTTTAAAGTGGCAAGCGCACAGGCAAGACTGGCACCCACCAGTCCACCACCGACAATAATGACATCAAAATCTGTTTTGGCTGCTTTTTTCATTGCGTTATAGCGTTCCGGATTTTAAGCTTGCATCAATGCTTCAATTTCATCAATTTCTTTTGGTGTATCTTTACTTAAAATATCATGGCCTCTTTTGGTAACCAGCACATCATCTTCGATACGAATACCGATATTGTGCCATTTCTTTGCAACACCCTTCATCGGTGCAATGTATAACCCCGGTTCAACGGTTAATACCATACCAGGCTCCAGCACACGCCATTCATCATCAATTTTATAATCGCCCACATCATGCACATCCATGCCCAGCCAGTGCCCGGTACGG
>JALXDW010000161.1 GCA_027070385.1 Chromatiales bacterium | reverse complement strand
GCGTAACGCCTGACTTAAAAGCCGCGCCTGTCCCATGTGTGAATCACCCATATCCCCCTCAATTTCAGCACGCGGAGTCAGTGCGGCCACTGAGTCGATAACAATGACATTAACGGCGCTAGAACGCACCAACATATCGGTAATTTCCAACGCCTGCTCCCCTGTATCCGGTTGAGAGACCAGTAACTCATCAACATCAACGCCTAATTTTTCGGCGTAAGTTGGATCAAGCGCATGTTCCGCGTCCACAAAGGCAGCTGTACCACCGGCTTTTTGACATTCGGCAATCACTTGCAAGGTCAGTGTTGTTTTACCGGATGATTCTGGGCCATAAATTTCAATCACTCGTCCTTTGGGTAAGCCACCAACACCTAACGCAACATCCAGACTCAACGAACCGGTTGAAATGGTTTCGACATTACGTGATGCCGCGGAATCACCCAGCCGCATAACACTGCCTTTACCAAATTGCTTGTCGATTTGTGCCAATGCATTTGCTAATGCCTGATGTTTTTGAGTATCGCCTTTATCTGCTGCCATTGTTGTTCTCCCGTTATGGTTTTAAATCCATATCAATTTGTTTCGTTATTTGTTTGGCCTGCAAGCTGTATTTCTGTCTCAATTCAGCCTCTGCCTCACTCTGAAACGAACAATAGCCAATACTTCTTCTTATGTCAATACTTTTTACCACCTATTTATTTTTTACTATATAATACTTTTTATGGCATCCTATAATGTAGTTAGATATACTGTAAGTGTATCATTAATAAGGTTATTGACCTCGGATAAAGAGATGGACAAAACTCACCAAACCTTGAAGCGTTTAAAATGGGCCAACCGGCAACGGCTGCAATACATTGAAATCATGGCTTTTTATACCGGGGTGGTGAGCCGTAGTGATGTAGCAAGGACATTCGGTCTGTCCGATGCAGCTGCAACGAAAGATTTGAATCTCTACAACCAGATTGCACCCGATAACCTTATATATCGACATAGTGTGTTTGGCTTTGTCCCCAGTGAACAATTTCAATCGGTCATTGCCGATTTATCGCCCGCAACCGCTTTGCCGATGATTGCCAATAATCTGACAATCGTGGGCGGAGCAACCCCCCAACACCTTGTTTACGGTGTACCGGTTGAACCGTTACCCTTACCGACCCGTCTACCTGCCAAGGAAATACTGGCGCAAATTATTCGGGCAACCAAACACCACAAAAAATTACAAGTTGACTATCTGTCACTGTCCGACCGACATGATACTGAATCGACAACCCCTCATCAGCGCATCATCGAGCCTCACGCACTGGTTAATACCGGTTTACGCTGGCATATTCGGGCTTACAATGAAGAAACATTCGATTTTCGCGACTTTGTTTTATCGCGCATCAGTCATGCGCGTGTTGTTGAAGCCAATGCCGAGTCCAGTGCCGAGTTTGATGACAGTTGGACAACGTTCGTTAAGCTTCAATTAATGCCACACCCAAAACTCAATGAACGCAAACGCAACCACCTTCTGCTTGATTTTGCAGCCACAAACGGCATTATTGAATTACAAGTACGGGGGGCTTTACTGGCCTATTTACTACAACGCCTGTCGGTTGATATCACGGAAGATTTTTCGATGAACCCCAATGCTTACCAGTTAGTGATAGTGAATCGGGATGAAATTGAGCCGTTTGCGGAATGGATATTTAGAGCCCGTTGAGCTTTCAAATGTTAAGCTTATTTTACCCGGTTTACCCCCTGACACGACAGTGAATGAACAATAAACTTCTGAATCAGTCGGATAAAAAATCCAGTAGTTTTTCAATAGCAACCTCCACCGCCTGTTGCCGCACAGCATTTCGATCACCATTGAACACGGCCGAATGGGTTTTAACAGTGCCCTGAATACACCAACCAAACCAGACCAGCCCCACCGGTTTATCTTTGCTACCACCGCTTGGCCCGGCAATTCCCGAAATTGCCAGACTCACTTGTGTTGTTGCATTTTTACAAGCTCCAAGCGCCATTTGCTGTACCACCTCTTCAC
>JALXDW010000160.1 GCA_027070385.1 Chromatiales bacterium | reverse complement strand
TCCATGGATAGCTCATTAGATTTTTCAAGGAATAGCGAATAGCACTTTTTTCACAGGCATCAGTCTGCTTTTTCAGAGTATCGAGTTCGCTGCACGCCAAAACCTCTGCTCGAGCCGGTTCGGCAATTTGCATCCAACTATCAATAAATCCTTCTGATTTTACGGTTGTTTGCTTTTCCATTAATGCACGAATCCCGCCACAGTTGGCATGGCCAAGCACAACAATCTGCTTAACATGTAAACCCGTTACGGCAAACTCCAGAGCCGCACTGGTTCCATGATATGCACCATTTGTTTCAAACGGTGGAACAAGATTCGCAACATTGCGGATAACAAAAATATCGCCAGGTTCAATATCAAATAAAATACTGGGATCAACCCGTGAATCACAACATGCAACCATTGCAACTTCCGGTGTCTGTTTTTGTGCAAGCTGTTCAAGCCGTTCACGATTTTGCTTGTAATAGCCATTTCGGAAACGCTGATACCCTTTAAGTAATTTTTCCTGCATTATATGCCTTGCTGTTACAATTAAGTGCTTATGGCATCACATGGGGATGAGCAACATGTGCTATTGGGTATTTTGAATGAGCGGAATCAACGGTTTGAAAATTAATTGTAATTTTATCTTCAACAACAGAACGAAACAGTTTGTTTGTGAAAGCAACATAATCCGGATGTTCCTGATAGCTTGCCACTAACGCTGAATGGCAAAAGCGTACACGCCAAGTATAATGATATTTTGCAGCTTCTTTAATTGCCTTGCCAGAAAATACTTCGCGCACCCCCGGAATACTGGATAGCACATGTTCACCTTCAGCCATAATAGTATCCACTGCTGTTTTATCCAGGCTACTAATATTAAACATAATCAGATGTTCAGCTGATCCCCATGCAGCACAACGTGTGAGTACTTCGGCTGCTCGGCCGGCCGACCCCCATAAACGCATGCAACGCTCAACTTCACTGGACACTGCACGCTTGATATCATTCATTAATCCAGCAAAATTTTTTATATTAACTGATTTTGCATGCTCTTTAATTTGCTTGCTTGCAACATCGGACAAAGCTGTGTAACAATTTATTTTGGCAACACCATTGGAAATAAGCCGGTGATATTGGTCATCGGACAGCCCCGTTCCACCATGAACAACCAGAGGCATATTCAATGCTTCATTAATTTGTTTTAAACGTTGGTAATCCAGTTTTGGTTTACCTTTCATACCGCCATGTATCGTGCCAACGGAAACTGCCAGAAAATCAACACCTGTACGTTCTACATAAGCCTTCGCTTCTGCAACCGAGGTGTAGGCAAGTTCACCCGGATAATGTTCAGCACCTTCTCCCTCGACACCCGGAATACAGCCAAGCTCCCCTTCCACAGCAATCCCACAGGCACTGGCCAGGTCAACCACCTGCTTTGTCTTTCGTATATTCATAACAAAATCAAGATGTGAATTATCAACAAAAATACTATTACAACCTTTATTAATCCCCTTTACTGCTGAATCCAGACAGCGGCCATGATCAAAATGGATAGCAACCGGTACTTCGGCACGTTCAGCAGCAGCTTCAACGGCTGGCATCATTAAATTAAAATCAAAATAATCAAAGTGGGACTCAGCCAGGCTTAAAATAACCGGTGCACGTGCCTTCTCCGCTGCCATCACTATTCCATCCAGAAATTCAATACTGACAACTTCAAAGGCACCCACGGCATAACCATGCTGGTAAGCATGCTGAAGCATATGTTTCATATTCACGAGAGGCATAATAATTGACCTTGGTTGTAATAAGATATTTATTGATAATGCAAAACTGCAATACGTTACATTCCTAAAACAACTCCTGTTTAATTAAATAGTAAAAACCAATTTCAGATCTTTTTGTTTGCTGTTGCAGCCACCTGCAAACGCTGTTCAAGTTCCTTTACCAACAGCATCAATACTTTATCGTGTATACGTTCGGCCAGATAATGGTAATAATTCATGTTACAGTTAACGGCTGTATGCAAACTGTTGCGACCACTGTCCTGGAA
>JALXDW010000159.1 GCA_027070385.1 Chromatiales bacterium | reverse complement strand
GCTTGCTGTTATATTGCTTTTTGCTGCTCTGCTATTACTTTTTATAAATCCGCTGCGTGTTGAATATTTTTTTACACGCTACTTTATTCTTTTTGCTATTGGAGGGATTGCGGCTGTTTTATACCTTAAACTTCAAAACCATAAAACCCGAATTGACAGCCATATATGGTCTTTTATTGTACTATTGATGCTACTGGCAGCCTTGTTTTACCCGGATACTTTCAGTCCCCTGCATGTTCTGTTAATGACACTGTTCTTTATTCCCGTTGCTCTTGGTAATACCCTGTTTGGCTTATTTAAAACAAAAGCATCGGTTTATCTGGGTGAAATAAGTTATAGCATCTATTTATTACACGGAGCGGTTCTCTATATTCTATTTTCGGCCATCAACATTGATATAAGCGAAATATCCCTTGTTCATTTCCTGGTATGGCTGCCCTTTATCGGTTTGCTTGTTATATTATTTTCGACCCTCACCTACCTGTATATCGAAAAACCCTTTCTGGAATATAGCCGGGAAAATAACCTGATAAAAAATATTAAAGCGTTTGCCGCGATTAAATTCAATCGCAATACTGACTAACGAATCATAAAAAAACGGGACGGATAAAGAGAGCCCCCGCGCTGATACAGCAGCGGAATATAATCCCCCCCCAAAAGCTTAAATTTATTTAAAAACAAACAACAAAACTATATACTAGACGAAAATTTTAACTCAAGCGTGTGTATATAAAGTATTGATATGGATAACAAATTTAAGAATATATGTGTGATGGGCCTAGGCTATATTGGCTTGCCAACGGCTTCTTTACTCGCAACCAAGGGCTACAAGGTACACGGTGTGGATGTAACACCCAGTGTTGTTGAAACAATTAATGAAGGAAAGATACATATCGTTGAGCCAGGATTGGACATTCTGGTGAAATCGGCTGTCGGTTCCGGTAATTTAAAAGCAGGCTTGCAGCCTGAAGCAGCCGATGTGTTTATTATTGCCGTCCCGACCCCTTTTATTGGCGATCATGAGCCTGATCTTACCTATGTCAAGCAAGCGGCGGAGGCCATTTCCCCCTATTTAAAGCCTGGCAATCTCGTGATTCTGGAATCGACCTCGCCTGTTGGTACAACCAATCTGCTGGCCGATATCCTTGCGGAAAAAGGACACACACCCGGAGAAGATATTTTTATCGCTTATTGCCCCGAGCGGGTTCTTCCTGGCCAGATCATTGTTGAACTTGTGCAAAATGACCGAATTGTCGGTGGTATTAACAAGGATTCCACCAAAACCACCGCTGAATTCTATAATACTTTTGTTAGCGGTAAAGTACTGGAAACCACCGCGAAAACAGCTGAAATGGTCAAGTTAACTGAAAACTCCTATCGTGATGTCAATATTGCATTTGCAAACGAACTTTCACTTATTACTGATGCCAACGACATTAATGTGTGGGATGTTATTCGGCTGGCAAACAGACACCCGCGTGTGAACATACTGAAACCCGGGCCCGGTGTCGGTGGCCATTGTATTGCTGTCGATCCCTGGTTTATCGTTAGCCAAAATCCTGAGCTTGCCAAAATTATTCGTACTGCACGCGAAGTAAACGACAGTAAGCCTGAGTGGGTAATGAATAAAGTTCGAACGTACGCAAGCAAATTCAAAAACCCGGTTATCGGTTGCCTGGGGCTGGCCTTTAAGGCTGATGTTGATGACTTACGTGAATCACCGGCACTGAATATTGTTAAACAAATACAGCAGGAAAAACTGGGTGAACTGGTTATATGCGAGCCTAATTTAAAATCACATGATGAGTTTGAATTATTTTCATTACAGGACACCTTACAAAAAGCAGACGTTATCCTGCTACTGGTTGACCATAAGGAATTCAGTGGACTGACAGCGGTTATGCTAAAAGAAAAATTAGTCATAGATACACGCGGCATTATTCTATGACATTAAAAGTGATGACTGTGTTTGGTACACGGCCTGAAGCGATTAAAATGGCTCCGCTTGTACTCGGGTTACAAACGCATGATGCATGTGAAT
>JALXDW010000158.1 GCA_027070385.1 Chromatiales bacterium | reverse complement strand
ACCGAGCAAAGCAGAAGAAATCAATTCTTTCGATCCCATCTCAGTACAAATTTCCAACGCCTCCTCCAGCATTTCTCTCGCACGGCTGCTATCTCCCATCAGCAATGCAATCAACCCCAGGTTACCCTTACCATAAGAGATGCCCCACTGTTCTCCGGATTCGCGAGCATTTTCCAGCCCTTCTTCAAAAAAGTCCTTGGCCTGCTCTAGCTCTCCCAGCGCCATTTTGACCGTCCCAAGGTTATTCAGCGAATACCTGATACCTGCAGTATCATCCAACTCGCGTCTAATCTTAAGGCTTTCCATATGGCCTGATGTTTCAAAATCCCCTTGCTGGTTAGCCAGTATGGCCAGATTATTAAGTCCCATGGCAATGGCTCGCTTGTCCCCAATTTCCATATTCAGTGACTGGCTTTGCTCCCATAAATCTTTGGTTAACGAATACTCCCCCCGGTAATACGCCAAAGTGCCCAGATTATTCGTCAGTGCAGCAATACCCGGTTTGTCATCTGCATCCACTAAAATTTCCAGGCTTTTTTCATAAAAAGTCCGAGCGCTAGCATAATTCCCCAGATACCTCTCAAGGTTGCCATAAATATTCAAGGCCGTTGCTGTCTTGTTTGAATTATTGAGAGATTGCGCCAGCTCGAGGCCTTCTTCTATAGGCGGTCTGGCTTTATCATAAAATCCCTGGTTTTGGTACACATCACCAATATCTATCAGTACCTGCGCCAGCCCTGCATCATCCTGTAACGTGATAAACATTTGCTTTGCTTTTGCAAGCCAATCGTGAGCGTGTTCGTAATTACTTCGCACGAGATTCAACTTCCCCATCGCCAGTGTAACTTTGGCTTTGAAGAGTTGGTCTTCCTGCGTTAAATTCAATGCTTTCTGGTAATCGGATTCGGCATCATCCCATTTACCGGTTACTTCTGCTACTTCGCCTCGTTTTAAATAGATTTCTGCCAACGCCTTCTTTTCCGCCAGCAATGGTAACAGCATGGTGTAATAACTGAGCGCATCATCATTAGCATATTTTTTCTGTGCCTCTTCACCAGCCTTGAACAGGTACTCACGCTGTTTTTCGATATTTTCACTACGAGAATAATGAAAAGCGATAATCTCGACCGATGCAGCCTCCTTTTCCAGATATTTTGCCAATTGTTCATGTAATTGAACTCGGCTGGAATGAGAAAGGCTTTCATAAGTGACCTCGTGGGTGACGATATGACGAAATAAATACTTCAACTCAGGCTCGGTTGAATCGAGCGGGGTGATATCCAGTGAGTCCAGCGTATTCAATACGGCGCGCAGGCGGGAAAATGAACCCAGCTCGGGATAGTATCCTGACAGCCATCTGGCGCGAAATAAACGTCCGACGATGCTGGCTACCTGAAGCGTATTCCTTTGCTGATCGCTTAACTGATCAATGCGGCTCAAAATCAGTGTGTGCAAACTGACGGGTAATTCGATATTTTCGATATCGGCAGGATCCAGCCCACGGTCACGCACATAGTTAAGTAATTCTTCAAGATAAAAGGGATGTCCCTGCGCCCGCTCCATCAGGGTTTCTACCAACCCAGGAGGCAACTTGCCACCTCGGGCCGGATATAACTGGGTTATTTTGGCGCGTATGACATTTTCTGCTTCCGCTTGTGTTAATTCGTGCAACTCGATACGGGTAAACCCGGGAATATCTTCAATGTGGTTGGATAACCGCCGTTTTGCTTCTTGCGGCCGGTAAGCCAACACAAAACAGACGGCATGACTGCTCAACGCTCTGGCAAGGCTTTGCAGTAACTTATACGACAACGCATCGATCCAGTGCAGATCTTCGATCACAATTAAAACGGGTTCTTCTTCCGCCAGTGACTTCAAACATTCTTCGAGCAATACATGCAGTACGTTTTGACGATCCTTCGGCTCCAGTTTTTTGGTAAAATCATTTTCCGGGAATTCCAGATTTAGCACCTCGCCTAACAACGGTAAAGCATTCACTCGTGAAGGTGACCGGTCTTCTATTTCGCCTTCACGAGTGAATGC
>JALXDW010000157.1:6619-7093 GCA_027070385.1 Chromatiales bacterium | reverse complement strand
TTCTCAAACCGAGAGCTTAATATTGAAGAATTCAAAAAATTAAGTAAAGAATTGGAAAAATATTTTGAGTCAAATTCTGCTAATGCAGCAAAGATTAATGAACATCTTAATAATGTTCTTATGGCTCAGGGTTTTCAGGACTTAACAAGCCAGATTATTAAACGGGTCATATCCTTAGTCGAAGAAGTTGAAATCAATATGGTGAATATTATTCAGCTTGCAGGCAAGCGAACCGGTGGCAGTGAACAAACTGCAAAAGAAACAAAAGGTAAACTCGAAGGGCCGGTTATTCCTGGTCTGGAAAAATCAGATACTGTATCGGGTCAGGATGAAGTTGATGACTTACTTTCAAGTTTAGGATTTTAAGGAAGACAGTCGTGGATGATGAATTACTAGAAGATTTTTTGATTGAAGCGGGTGAGATTCTCGAGCGTTTGAATGAGGAGTTGGTCGAACTGGAGAATTCACCAGAAG
>JALXDW010000157.1:789-6609 GCA_027070385.1 Chromatiales bacterium | reverse complement strand
AAGATATGGATTTACTTAATTCTATCTTTCGTGGATTCCATACAATAAAAGGTGGAGCCGGTTTTCTTGCGATTGAACCGATGGTTGCTGTTTGTCACCGTTCTGAAGATGTTTTTAATATGGTGCGCAATAGTGAGATTACTGTTAATTCTCATTTAATGGATACGATATTGCCGGTGCTTGATGTGCTTAATGATCAGTTTGATGCATTGCGTTCCAGTAGTGAACCGGAAGAAGTGGATCCAGCCTTATTAGCAGCCCTGGATGGTATTATTAAAGGGGAGCCTGTGGTTGAATCTGAATCGGTAGAAGAGCCGGCTGATGAAACTACTGTGGAAGTGAGTACGGAAGAAACCAGTGCCGAAAACATAGCTGAAAATGATGATGCTCGCGTTGGCGGTGGTGAAGATATTACCGATGATGAGTTCAATGTTTTGCTGGATGCGCTGGACGGCAAGGAACCTTCTGCTACTGAAACGGATACTGATGAAGAAGATTTATTTGGCATGGACGATGATAGTGAGGCTAATGAATCCGATGAAATAACAGAAGATGAATTTGAAGCCTTATTGGATAAAATTCATGGTGAAGGTACGATTAATACTGCAGCTGTGGCTCAGTCGGATTCTGCAACAGAAGACACACAATCATCTACTGAAGAAACAACAACATCCTCTTCTGCCGACAGTGATGAAATCACCGATGATGAATTTGAATCATTGCTGGATGATTTACATGGTGCTGGAAAAATTAACACAGCGAAAATTGCAGCTGAAAGACCGGACAAAACCCCGGCAGACACTCATGCTGAAAAACCGGCCGCAACATCAAAAGAACAGCCCGCTGCCAAACAAAAATCCTCCGATATACCCAAACCAGAAACAAAACCAAAATCAGAGGCTGACAAACCGAAACCAGCTACAGCCGAAAAACCGAAGGCTGTGGCAAAAGATACCAAACAGCCCGTTGAAACATCAGTGCGTGTGGATACTGCCCGGTTGGATGAAATTATGAATATGGTTGGAGAACTGGTACTGGTGCGCAATCGCTTGACACGTATCGGTGCAATGATCGGTGGCGAAGAAATGTCAAAGGCCGTTGCTAACCTGGATCTGGTCACAGCGGATCTGCAATTATCTGTGATGAAAACCCGAATGCAACCGATTAAAAAAGTTTTTGGTCGTTTTCCACGTGTAGTACGTGATCTGGCTCGTAGTCTGAAAAAAGAAATTCGACTGGAAATGATGGGAGAAGATACCGATCTGGATAAAAATCTGGTAGAAGCATTGGCTGATCCATTGGTGCATCTGGTTCGTAATTCCGTTGATCATGGTATTGAAATGCCCGATGACCGTGTTAAAGCCGGTAAAGACAGACAAGGTACCGTTATTTTATCCGCCTCACAGGAAGGCGATCATATTTTACTGTCGATTGAAGATGATGGTAAGGGAATGAATGCTGATGTATTGCGTAACATTGCTGTTGAACGTGGTATGTTCGACAAAGATGCAGCTGCAAGGATTGATGACCATGAAGCCTATAATCTGATTTTTGAACCTGGATTTTCAACCAAGAAAGAAATTTCCGATATCTCCGGCCGTGGTGTAGGAATGGATGTTGTAAAAACCAGCATCACACAACTTAACGGTTCGGTTGAAGTTCATTCCAAGTTGGGTAAAGGCAGTCGTATAGAAATTAAAGTACCGCTGACATTGGCCATTATGTCAACATTAATGGTTCGTCTTGGCGAGCAAATGTTTGCTTTGCCTCTCGTCAATGTAAATGAAATATTCCACCTTGATTTGACAAAAACGAACATTATGGATGGCCAACTGGTTACCATAGTCAGAGAAAGAACCTTACCTTTATTTTATTTAAAACGTTGGTTGGTTAAAGGTGAAATGGGTTCAGAACTTCCCAAAGATGGTCATGTTGTTGTTGTCTCTATTGGAACACAAAAAGTGTGCTTTCTTGTTGATGAATTAATAGGTCAGGAAGAAGTTGTTATCAAACCACTGGGTGCGTTATTACAGGGGTTATCCGGTCTTGCGGGTGCAACTATCACAGGTGATGGCGGCATTGCTATTATTCTTGATGTTCCTGGTTTAATGAAGCGCTATGTTTAAGATAAGTAGCCTTTAACAAGCGTACACCAGTAATACTTAAAAGTTTAAAGTCAAATGAAAGTGGTGAGGATGTTAAATGGCAATTCGTGTATTAGTTGTTGATGATTCCGGTTTTTTCAGACGTCGGGTAAAAGAAATACTTGAATCCGATCCTATGCTTGAGGTTGTGGGGCTTGCTGAGAATGGTGAACAGGCCGTAGAAGCTGCAAAAAATCTGAAACCCGATGTGATTACCATGGACATTGAAATGCCGGTTATGGATGGCATTACTGCAACACGTAAAATTATGCAGCTGTCCCCCACACCGATTATCATGTTTTCATCGTTAACAACCGATGGCGCCAAAGCGACACTGGAAGCACTGGATGCGGGGGCAGTCGATTTTCTACCAAAACGTTTTGAAGATATTTCCAAAGATAAGGAAGAAGCAAAGCGATTGCTTTGTCAGCGGGTTAAAGCACTTAAAACAAGTCGCTCAGGTATAACCAAACCCGCATCCAGTACAAACCGTACAAGTGCAGCCGTTGCCACTCCAGCAACAACGACGGCAAAAGCTGTTCCACGTATAAAGGAAAATACTTCAACAAAAATCAATCTGGTTGCTATTGGTACATCAACGGGAGGGCCGGTTGCTTTGCAAAAAGTATTGGCGGAGTTACCTGAAAATTTCCCTGTGCCGATTATTGTCGTACAACATATGCCTGGCAGCTTCACAGGTGCTTTTGCAGAGCGTTTAGACAAGCAATGCAAAATACATGTTAAAGAAGCAGAAACCGGTGACAAGTTACAGCCTGCGACAGCATATATTGCTCCGGGTGGTAAACAAATGATAGTGGAAAAAGTCGCGGGTCAATTATCATTGAAAATAGTAGATGAAATTCCTAACCAGACGTATAAGCCTTCTGTTGATGTGACTTACGCATCGATTAACAAAGTTGTTCCTGCAAATACCCTGGCGGTTATCTTAACAGGGATGGGGGCGGACGGTTGTAAAGGTGCAACCTTGCTACATCAGTCAGGCTCCATTGTCTGGGCACAGGATGAAAGTAGTTGCGTTGTTTATGGTATGCCAGCGGCTGTTGTGGAGGCAGGTATCGCTGAGAAAGTAATGGACATTAACAAAGTAGGTGCCAGTATAGCCAAGCGAGTGTAAAGATGGATTTTTTAAGCATAATAGGGCTGATTGTTGGTGTGACAGCCATTCTTCTTGGTCAGTACCTGGAAGGTGGTGTTATTTCTACTTTAGTGAATGGCCCTGCGATGTTAATTGTTTTAGGCGGCACCCTCGGTGCGGTGATGTTGCAGTCACCATTTGCTGTTTTTATGCGTGCAGTGCGGATGTCAACCTGGATTTTTATTGCCCCCAAACATCAAATGGAAAGAACTATCGACAAAATTGTTGCCTGGAGTAATATTGCACGTAAAGAAGGGCTATTAGGTCTGGAGAATATAGAAGAACAGGAAAAGAATTTATTTGCACGCAAAGGTTTGCAGTTATTAATTGATGGCAGCGAACCGGAAAATATACGTTCTATTCTGGATGTTGAGATTGAAACAAAAGAACGTTTTGATATGCAGGCAGCAAAGATTTTTGAAAGTATGGGGGGCTACAGTCCAACCATTGGTATTATTGGTGCAGTACTGGGGTTGATACAGGTTATGGGTAATTTATCAGACCCCAGCAAACTGGGTAGTGGTATTGCCGTTGCTTTTGTAGCAACCATTTATGGTGTGGCCGCTGCTAATTTGTTTTTTATTCCCGTCTCAAACAAACTAAAAGCACTGATTGCAGAACAGGTGCAATTTAGAGATATGGTTGTTGAAGGAATGGTTTCTATCGCTGAGGGGGATAACCCTCGCAATATTGAAACCAAATTATTGGGCTATCTTTTGTGATTTTTAATCATCAAAGTGTCAGCGATAAATATTATGCGACGTAAAAAAACACAGCATGAGGAAGATAATCTGGATCGCTGGTTGGTTTCGTACGCTGACTTTATCACATTGTTATTTGCTTTTTTTGTTGTTATGTATTCCATGTCATCCATCAATGAAGGTAAATATCGGGTACTCTCCGATACGATGATAGCTGCATTTAAAACACCACCTAAATCATTGGAACCTGTTCAAATAGGTGAACAACCCAAAACAATTATAAAGGAAAAGAAAGTTCTGCAAAAAATAAAGCCGATTGAATTGTTAAAAAAGAAAGAACAGCCAGAAGTAAATCAAATGGCGGTCATTGCAGATAAGGTAACGGACTCTTTAAAACCGTTAATAAAAAAAGGCCTGGTAAATGTAAGCGATAATAAATTATGGGTTGAAGTTGAATTAAATAACAGTCTTTTGTTTGATATAGGCAGTGCTGAACTGGAATCGGAGTCACGTGGTGTTATTGCTAAATTGGCACGATTACTTGCGCCTTTACCAAATCATATTGATGTGGAAGGGCATACCGATAATATCCCTATTCGGAATGAAATTTATCCGACTAACTGGGAATTATCAGCCGCACGTGCTGCCAGTATGGTCCGTGCGTTAATTCAGCGTGGGGTAAAACCGGAAAGATTAACAGCCATTGGGTACGGGCAATATCGCCCTAAGGCCAGTAATAAAACTTACCAGGGACGGCAAAAAAATCGGCGGGTTACTATTGTTATTCTGGCAGATAAAAATGCCCGGCGTATGGTTGCAATCGAAGGTAAGAAATAATATTTATTGGTGCTAATGTGAAAGTTTGGGCAATCGCAAATCAGAAAGGAGGGGTCGCAAAAACAACGACTGTGGTGACGCTTGCCGGTCATCTGGCCAAGCGTGGTATGCGCTGCTTACTGATTGACCTGGACCCACATGGTTCATTAACATCCTATTTCAAGGAAGATCCTGATTCACTTGAAAAAAGTGTATATAACTTGTTTCAGATGCATGAGCTTTCAATCAAACATGAAATAAAAAGTTTGATGAAACACTCGGAAGTTGAAGGTATTGATTTTATTCCTGCTTCGATTTCCATGGCGACTCTGGATCGGCAGTTAGGCGTTCAGGAAGGTAAAGGGCTGGTTATAAAAAAAGTCGTTGAATTACTTTCCAATGAGTATGATTATATTTTAATTGATTGTCCACCCGTGTTGGGAGTGTTAATGGTCAATGCACTTGCCGCTTGTACACATGTACTGGTACCGGTACAAACTGAATTTTTGGCACTAAAAGGCCTGGAACGAATGCACCATACCCTGAATATGATTATACAGGCACGCCATCATGACGTATCTTTTACTATCGTCCCGGTCATGTTCGACCGGCGTACGCGAGCTTCTACTGATAGTTTGCGTGCTTTACGTGAAAAGTACGGTACTGAATTATGGCAAGGGGTTATTCCTGTTGATACGGCTTTTCGAACAGCAAGCCAGAAAGGGTTACCATTATCAATTATGTTGCCGTCTTCCCGTGGTGCAAAGGCATACGCTGAATTACTGGATAATTTATTGGGTACAAATAAACAACCTGATTTAAAGTTGGTGACCAATGAGTAGTGATAATAATACCATTGTTGACTCTAAAGTGGCTTTATCCGTTTTTCTTGAATCCTTACTCAAGGAAACCGAGTTACCTGAAACAACAGTTGAAACAGAAGTTGTTACAGAAACAGTCACTATGGAAGCAGAGCCGGTTGTTAATCGAGTCATTGCTGAAC
>JALXDW010000157.1:0-779 GCA_027070385.1 Chromatiales bacterium | reverse complement strand
TTGCTGAACCGCTTCAGCCTGAAATCATTGAGCTGCCAACGACAACGGTGGTTGAAGATAAAACTGAAATTATTCCAGATGTTCATGTTGACGAGACTGTCACCGCCGATAGACAGAGAAGCCCCAACGATGAAAGTTTTGATGTGCCTGCTGAACCTTTTCAGGCTTTATTGTTTAAAGTAGCCGGTTTAAGTCTGGCCGTTCGGTTGGTTGAGTTAAATGGTGTGCTGGAATGGGATGAAACCAAAATGACTGAAATGCCGGGCCATTCTGATTTTTATTTGGGATTGATGCAGTACCTTGGAAACAGTATTCCGATTATTGATACCGCTAAATTAGTCTTCCCGGCCGATAAACTTGTTTCACTTTCTGCCGATAAACCTTATGAACGGGTAAAACGCATTGTGCTGATTGATGACAGCCGCTGGGGGCTTGCCTGCGATGAAATTGATGAAGTGATTGAACTGGCGAGTGAAGCAGTAAAGTGGCGAAAAGATCGGAAAAAACGCAAATGGATGGCAGGGACGGTAATTGAACATATGTGTGCCCTGATTGATACCGCTGGTTTTTCAGAAATCCGTACAGCGAAAAGTGGAATATCACGTGTCCCGCCTCCGGCGAGCGCGGACGCATGCCTCGATGAAGCGGTCGATCTCCCCGTCCAGGAAGGCCCCTGCATTACCGATTTCCACTCCCGTCCGCAGGTCTTTCACCATCTGGTACGGTTGCAGTACGTACGACCGGATCTGGCTGCCCCAGGCATTGTCGCTCTTCTGATC
>JALXDW010000156.1 GCA_027070385.1 Chromatiales bacterium | reverse complement strand
CACAACAGTGTCATGTGCATCCACGTTATGTCTCGTATGCCGGTTTAAAAGATAAAAATGCCATTGTGACACAATGGTTTTGCCTGCCGTTTCCCATAAAATCCATCCCCAATTTTAAAGAGCTGGAATCTGACGCCATTACAGTCATCGATTTTACTCGCAATTCAAAGAAACTAAAGCGTGGTGCCATTAAAATAAATAAGTTTGATATCAGTCTGCATCATTTGGACGGTGATTTAGGCAGTATTGATGAGCGAATTAAATTAGTAAAAGAAAACGGTGTTCCTAATTATTTTGGTGCGCAACGATTTGGCCGCAATGAGAATAATCTGGACAATGCCATGAAGTTGTTTTCTGGGAAAATAAAATGCAGTCGTAATAAAAAAAGTATCTACCTTTCAGCGGCACGTAGTTTTTTGTTCAATGAAATACTCTCGCAGCGTGTAAAAGATAAAACATGGAACAGACTGCTTGAGGGTGATGTTGCGAGTTTAAACGCCAGTCGCAGTTTTTTTATTCTGGACAAGGTCGATTCAGATCTACAATCACGATTGAAACAAGGTGATATTCACCCGAGTGCTGCTTTGTGGGGGAAAGGGCCGTTAATGACACAGCTTGAAGTCAAAAAATTAGAAGAGGACATAATAAATTCTCATACAGAAATTGCAGCAGGTTTAATAAAACAAGGCTTGCAGCAGGAACGTCGCGCTACTCGCTTGCGGGTTAATGACTTTGATTATCATTTGAATGCGGACACATTAAAATTAACATTTTCATTAATCAGCGGTGCATATGCAACTTGTGTGATACGTGAAATCTTGAATATCAAAGAGTAGTTAATCTTTATTGATGTATTTCTATTCAGTTTGTTTTTTAACCAATCATGGAATGAGCAATGGGTTAGCCCAAACGGGTGTAGCCGTTGAGTAGAGTTCTAATTACATGCTTAGTATACTCACTGTTAATAAAAATAATATAGGGGTAAAAAATGAAGCGTGTATTAGTAGGGTTGTTATTTTTTGGTTTTGTTCAATACGCAAATTCTGCGGAAAATATAACCATTTCAACCAGCAGTGGTAGTGGTTTCAATGGTTTATTACTTCAAGGGAGTGCTTCACCTAAAGTGGGTGTGATCATGTTTCATGGCAGGGGAGGGACACCTAATTCTGCGGTGGTCAGGCAAATGCGCCAAAGCTTAAATAATTCGGGTTACACAACACTCTCTATTGAAAACCCGGTTCCTGTTGACGCGAATGGAAACGGTATTTCTACAGACTTTTCAGACTATGTTGCCGATATCAGTACAGGTGGCGCAAATTATGTTTTTCCTGAAGCGTATGCACGATTGAACGCTTCTATCCGTTTATTGCAAACACAAGGTGTTGAACAAGTTGTGATTGCAGGTTTTAGTTTAGGCTCAAGGCTAGCGAGTGCTTTTGTGGCGAATGGTCAAGCTACGGATACTGCTCCTGTGGTTGGGTTAATTGGTATTGGTATGTATGGTACTAGCATTGCTTCCCTTAACCCTATCTTTTCGCTCGCCGATATTACGGTTCCTGTACTCGATCTTTTTGGAGATAATGATACGAATGCAGTGAACACTGCAGCTGCGAAGAAGGCCGCTTACGGTGGCGCAGTATCTGACTATACGCAAGTTGTTTTAGATTGTCCGGCAACATTGACAGTAAAAGATTGTCACAAACTTAGAGGTGGTTTAAAAGGTGCAGATGATAAGCCTTTTGAAATAGCTATCAATAACTGGATAAAGAATGTTGCACCTTTATCGGTGCCTGAAGCATCATCATTTTATTTGTTAGCGTTTGGTTTATTTGCTTTGTTTGGTTTTTCAAGACGCACAGTCTGATTTTCTATTTCTCAAAAAAATCTGCTATTTAGCAGGTTTTTTTTGAGAAAAGAAAGTGTATTTATTTCTGACTATTTTTTAGCAACACATAAATAGCTCCCGTCCCTCCATCACAAGGTCGTGCTGAACAAAAAGCCAAAATATCATCACGTTGTTGTAGCCAATGATTGATTAACGTTTT
>JALXDW010000155.1:5351-7107 GCA_027070385.1 Chromatiales bacterium | reverse complement strand
ATATTATTCAGGAGTGGCATTATGAGCAAAACACGACTCCCCGCAGTTGCCGGCATGTTTTATCCGGCAGAAGCGAATATTTTAAGGCAGGATATTCAACAATACCTGGCTCAGGTTGATACCCGGGTTTCCAATACACGACCAAGAGCCATTATTGTTCCTCACGCCGGTTATGTGTATTCCGGTGCAGTCGCTGCTTCAGCATATAAACAGATTATTCCATTTCGTGATCAGATTAAGCGGGTTGTTTTGCTGGGTCCCTCTCATCGGGTTGCTTTTTCAGGATTGGCGGTGCCTGAATCGGACGAATTTACAACCCCATTGGGTAATATTCCGATTGATACGGATGCTGTGAATAAATTGTTAACGTTCCCTCAGGTTATCGCCTCGGATCGGGCACATCGTGATGAACACAGTCTGGAAGTACAGCTACCTTTTTTACAGGAAATTCTGGGTCATTTTAGTCTGGTTCCTCTGGTGGTGGGAGATGCTGACAGACATGAGGTTGCTGAAGTGATTGATTTGTTTCTGGATGATCAACAGACTTTGATTGTGATCAGTACTGATTTAAGTCATTACCATGAGTATTATGAAGCCAACAAGCGAGATCGTATGACCAGTGATGCCATTGTGCATTTACATCCGGAGAGAATCGGTTATGACGATGCTTGTGGGCGGAATGGACTCAATGGCATGTTGACCGTGGCGGAACAAAAACATCTTGCCGTTGAATTACTTGATTTAAGAAATTCCGGTGATATTGCCGGTGCCAAGGATCGTGTTGTGGGGTATGGTGCATATGTCATCCATTAAATTATCACTCAACGATCAGCGAATCTGTTTGGATATTGCAAAACAGTCCATTTTGCACGGGCTGGAAACCGGACGTGCATTACAGGTGAAAACACAGGACTATTCAGCTGATTTACAACAACAGTTAGCAAGTTTTGTGACGCTACACAAGTATGGTCAGTTACGGGGGTGTATCGGAGCATTGGAGGCGTATCAACCTTTAATTAATGACATTGCTGAACATGCATTTGCGGCAGCCTTCAACGACCCCCGTTTCCCTGCATTACAACAAAATGAATTTGAAAAGATTGATATAGAAATATCCGTTCTTGGAAAACCCGAAGTCATGCAGTTTGAAAGTGAAGCTGATTTATTGCGTCAAATTCGTCCCGGTATTGATGGTTTAATTCTTGAATACGGTCACAATCGTGGTACTTTCCTGCCTTCAGTATGGGAACAATTACCCACAGCAAAAGATTTCCTTCAACATTTAAAACTGAAGGCAGGTTTAAGTCAAAACTGGTGGCATGATGATGTGAAAATTAGTCGCTATGAAACATTTTCCTTTTCATAAACGTTGTGCATAATATTTTAAGCTGATTACAAGAAGATAATAATATGGAAGCCGAGGATGCACCCGTTAATGGATTAAAGCGGGTAGTAAAATTACCCTATCTGGTGTTGTATGGTTTGGGTACCATTTTAGGGGCCGGTATATATATTCTTATCAGCAAGGTGGCTTATCATGCAAATATTTATACACCGTTATCTTTTCTTATTGCGGCAGGTGTGGTTTCTTTTACCGCATTTGTATATGCAGAGTTGTCCGCGCGTTTTCCAAGAAGTTCGGGAGAAGCAACGTTTGTCGACAGAAACAATAATCACAATAAGCAGTCCCAACATTTCGATGATTGTCATTATTGATGCTATTTTCACAGACTCGGAAATTCCCCAAAAAGCAATA
>JALXDW010000155.1:0-5341 GCA_027070385.1 Chromatiales bacterium | reverse complement strand
ACGTTTGTCGACAGAGCTTTTGGTCAACCATTATTTTCTTTAATAACCGGTTTATTTGTTGTTTTTATGGGGATTGTCTCTGCCGCAACTATCGTAAGCGGGTTTACCGGATATTTGAATGTATTTTTTGATATTCCACCCGAGTTTGCTCAGCTGCTATTAGTGGTTACTCTTGGACTTATTGCTTTTTGGGGAATTTCCGAGTCTGTGAAAATAGCATCAATAATGACAATCATCGAAATGTTGGGACTGCTTATTGTGATTATTGTTTCTGTCGATGACCTTTCATTTGATTTTATACAGCAGAGTAACATTGAACTGGATTTAACTTTATGGGTAGGTATTTCCAGTGGTGCTTTTCTGGCTTTTTATGCTTTTATCGGGTTCGAAGACATGGTTAACATTGCAGAAGAAGTTGTTGAACCGGAAAAGAATATGCCAAGAGGGATCATTATTGTTTTACTTGTATCCACCCTTTTTTATATGTTGGTTGCTTTCGTAGCGGTATTTGCAATGCCAATGGACAGCTTATTGGCAAGTACGGCACCTTTTTCAGATATTGTTAAGGCCAACAGCCAGCTTCCCGTCTGGATTATTACTTTAATCAGTTTGTTTGCGGTTGTGAATGGTGCACTGATTCAGATTATTATGGCATCCCGATTGTTATATGGTATGTCTGGCCAAAAATTGTTACCGGGTTTTCTTTCAGCAATTCATCCGTCCACAAGAGTACCGTATAAAGCAACTGCTGTTATCGTTGTGATTATTTTATTACTGACATTGTTATTTGATTTGGAAAGTCTGGCAAATATGACCAGTTATATTGTTATCAGTATTTTCATCCTGATGAATTTGACTCTGATTGTGGTCAAGAGAAAATCCGTGAACAGTGCTGAACGATACAATGGGTTTTCTGTACCAATAATTGTCCCGTTTGTTGGGTTGTTTGTTTCAAGCGGATTTTTGTTGCTACAATTTTTATAGAAATATGAAATAAAATAATCGGTTTAAGGTATATTATGTATGAACCGTTCTATCCAGATTGCCACCTTACTCCAGAACCATTCCTTTATACGCTGTAATTGTGGTCGTGACTGCCATTGTACTTTGTCAATTTCTTTTGATGTGTCAAAGCTTTGGTTAAAGAAATAATAAAGTTGTTTGGCAAGCTGTTCTGACTGTATTTCAACATTCAGTTCAAGGTTAAACTTTTGGTTCCACCTGTCCAGATTGCTTGAGCCAATGCAACTCCAGTTATCGCATAGAATAGCCTTGGCATGACTGAATCTTTGCTGATATTCAAAAATTCGAACATCATTATGCAGTAACCGGCTATAACGTTGTCTTGCTATTTGACTCACCCAGGGATGATCGGAATGAACACCGGGTAACAGTAAGCGTACGTCACAACCACGGTGTGAAGCAGCTTTTAGTTGGCTGCGAAGTCGACGCGTCGGGACGAAGTAGGGCGTAGTAATCCATACACGGTGTTTGGCTTTGCGTATTGCATGTAATATCGCGCGTTGTATTTCATTGTGTCGCCAGGTTTTTGATGTGAGCAGACGACCATATGACATTGTCAGATTGAGACTGGCACTACGGACTTTTTCTTCCGTTATGATGGTTTTCTTTTTAAAATATTCTAATTGCTGGAGAAATAAATGGCTGCAATCCTGGGCGATTGTCCCTGATATTTTAATAACAATATCCAGCCAACTGGCCGGATGCTGAAATGGAAAATTATAGTCATCACAAATACCCGCGCCACCAATAAAGGCGTGTTCACCATCAATAACAAGCAGTTTACGGTGGTCACGATACAAAAATTTTATTAAATGGTGATCGTTTAGAGGATTATAAAAAAAAATGTCGATACCGGCATTATAAAGTCGTTGTCTTTCCTGCATGTTAAGTTCTTTGGAACCATAAGCGTCCAGAATAAGATACACCTCAACATTGCGTTGTTTGGCCTGAATAAGTGCGTTAATAAATATTTCCGATGTCAGACTGGTTTCAAAAATATACTGGATAATATAAATACATGATTTTGCCTGCCTGATGGAATCAAGCATGGCTGGATAAAACTGGTCGCCTTCACTATAAAGCTGGTAACGGTTGTCTTTTCGAGGGGCATAATTATATTTATAATGAATGTAACGCTGGCCGCGTTGTTTTATTTTGTTAATAAGCCGTTTGGACATGGACTTTATTATATATGATTGAGTGCCAGATTTTTATTGTGACTGGTTAATTGTATTTTACCATCAACAAAATCACTGACCTGTTTACCGGCTAACTGTTTTCGCCAGCCTGCCAAAAGCGCAATGGGTTCATCGCTAACAAGCCACTTTTCCAGATCTTTTCTTGAGCATAACATACTGCTGGATATGTTTTCTTTTGCTGCACAAAGACGTACGATGGCCATCATGCAATCAATAAGTGCATCCTGTTGTATCGTCGTTTTGGTGAATTTTGGCAGTGTAGGCCAGTCTTCTTTCGGGCGTTGTTGTGATTTTTTAATGATGTTAATCAGTGTTTCCCCCGATTTTTTAATCATACCATCGGTCATGCCACGTATCTTCTCAAGTTTTTTATCCGAGTCAGGCTGATGTTGGGCCAGGCTCAGTAATATGTCATCACTGAGTATCCATTTACGAGGTTTGTCCGAATGAATAGCACGTTGTTCACGCCAGCCAGCCAAATCTTGCAAAACCGCACGCTGCTGTCCATTTAATTTATTGTTCCCTTTTACTTTACGCCAGATTTTTTCAGGGGATACTTTAAAACTGGCATCGGACGTTAATAATTCAAAATCATCATCCAGCCATTGAATACGGTTATGTTTGTCAAGTTGTTGGCAAATAACATGATAAATTTCCCGTAAATAAATGACATCGTTAATGGCATACTCGAGTTGTTCGGCACTTAGTGGGCGTTGAGTCCAATCAGTACGTGCATATTTTTTATCAAGGTTTACTTTAAGAATGGCATTGACCAGGTTTCCATAACCAATCTGATCCGCATGGCCAAGCAGGCTGGCGGCTATCTGGGTGTCAAAGACAGGCTTGGGAACGCTACCTCGTAAATTATAAAAAATTTCCAGATCCTGTCTTGCAGCATGAAATACTTTTGTAATGGCTGTGTTATAAATCAGATCGAGAAAAGGGGTGAGATTTTTAATACTCAGCGGGTCAATGCAAGCCAGGGTATCTTCAGTGGCAACCTGAATTAAACATAACACTGGCGCATAGGTTTTTTCCCGGATAAATTCAGTGTCTATAAATAGTGTGCTTGAGTTTTGAATGCGATCGCAATAATTTTGCAGTTCATCATCCGTATCAATGTAGGCAAACGAGTGATGGGACGCTGTTTGGAATGTTGTTGGCATAATGGTTCTTTTAATGGGCTTTGTTTGTCGTTAAGATAAGCAATTATACCTGATAGAAGACAGAGAAGCTTAATGCATATTCATATACTTGGTATTTGTGGCACCTTCATGGGCGGTATTGCTACGCTTGCACGTGGTTTAGGTCATAAGGTAACTGGCAGTGACATGAATGTTTATCCACCAATGAGTACCATGCTGGAAGAACAGGGGATTGATATTATTCAGGGTTTTGATGTTGCTCAGTTAAAACCACAACCCGATATCGTTGTAATAGGTAATGCATTATCGCGTGGTAATACGGCAGTCGAGTATGTGCTTGATAACAATATTCCATATACATCGGGTCCACAATGGTTAGCCGAACATGTTTTGCAGCAACGATGGGTGCTTGCTGTTGCCGGGACACATGGAAAAACAACAACCAGTAGTATGCTGGCATGGATTTTACAGGCCAATGGAATGAAACCGGGGTTTTTAATTGGCGGGGTGGCAAAAAACTTTGGTGTTTCAGCGAATCTGGGGGATTCTGATTTCTTTGTTATCGAAGCAGATGAATATGATACGGCTTTTTTTGATAAACGCTCCAAATTTATCCACTATCATCCTCGCACGCTTGTAATGAATAATCTGGAATTCGATCATGCGGATATTTTTGACAATATAAAAGCCATTCAAACCCAGTTTCACCATCTTATACGCACCGTACCGGGAAATGGCCTGGTGATTTATCCCCAGGATGAAAAATATTTGCTGGAAGTTTTGCAACAGGGATGCTGGACACCAACAGCCGTTTTTTCCGATGACATCAATGCCCAGACAGACTGGCAATGCCAGGCCGTTTCAGACGACTACTCCCAGTTTAAAGTCATATATCAAGGTAAAAACCTCGGCTGTGTAAAATGGGGATTGATTGGTCGACATAACATGTTTAATGGTCTTGCTGCTATTATTGCCGCTCGTCATATTGGTATTACTCCGTCACATGCCATTGAGACACTGACTCATTTTGAAGGGATTAAACGACGTATGGAAATTCGTGGTGTGGTCAATGGCGTGACGGTTTATGATGACTTTGCGCATCACCCGACAGCGATTAAAACCACACTGGATGGTTTGCGTCGTCAGGTGGGTAAGGCACGGATTATTGCGGTGCTGGAACCGCGCTCTAATACTATGAAACAGGGTATACATGCCAAAATGCTGGCGGACTCCCTGCAATTAGCGGATATTGTTTTTGCACTGCAGACAGATGCCTTGCAATGGAATTTAAGTGAGTCATTACAATCATTAAAACATTGTGATGTTGAAAACAGTGTGAATGATTTACTGAATAAACTGGTTGCGATATTGACCCCGGGTGATCATGTACTGATTATGAGCAATGGAGGCTTTGATGGTATCCATCAAAAATTATTAAGTATGCTAGACTAGGGATTATTGCTTCGGCCATCAGGTTGATTCAGAAAAAATAACAACCCTGAAATTTTTAAACATATATTGAGTTGCGTTGAGTGAGTTATTCTTCCCCCATTATTCTGGCGATGACCGGTGCCTCCGGTGCCTGTTATGGTTTACGTCTGCTGGAAACTTTGGTAAAGGATAATCGCCAGGTTTATTTCTTAATCTCCAAGGCTGCACAGGCTGTTTTTGCTATGGAAACGGCACTGGATATTCCTTCCCGGCCGCAAGAGGCTCAGGCTTACCTGACTGAATATTATAAAGCAAAACCCGAGCAGATTATTGTTTATGGACGGGAGCAATGGAGCTCGCCGGTTGCAAGCGGTACCCATAAAGCAGAGCATATGATTGTATGTCCCTGCACAACAGGTACGCTTTCTGCCATTGCACAGGGAGCAAGTAATAATCTGATGCAGCGTGCAGCCGATGTCATGATAAAAGAACAACGCAAGCTTATGTTAGTGGTTCGGGAAATGCCTTTTTCAGCGATTCATC
>JALXDW010000154.1 GCA_027070385.1 Chromatiales bacterium | reverse complement strand
TATTTTAATCCAAAGATGGCAAAAACAACGTAGGTTGCAATACCCACAATAAAAATTTCCCATACCTTACCACGGATGTAATTACCGATTTGCTGATCAACTTCACTCCATACACCCGACATTAGATCGCGTTGTTTGGGCAAGAAAGAAGAACACCAGCGAATTAATAAGTCTTTGTCTTTCAAGAAAAAGAAAACCAGTAATGGCACCAAAATAGCGTAAACCACCAAGGTTAAAATTCCCGGCATGGATGACAAAGTCCCGGTTAAAACTGTTTGCCCAAAGCCGGCAATTTCCTTGTTAACCACAGCGATGATTTCACGTATTTGAGTATCTGAAATATAGGAAACATGCTGAGGTAACTGTAACAATGCCTGCTGTGCAAAGTTAATATAGTTTGGGACTTCTTTGAAAAATTCAGTAAGCTGTGATGAAACCAATGGCACCAGACCACCAAAGAAAAAAATCAGAAAAGCCATAAAGGTTGAAAACACTAAAATAACAGCTCGAAACCGGGGAATATTATGCGATTGCAGAAACCTGACCAGACCTTCCAATAAGTAAGCAATCACCAGTGCGGCAAGTGCCGGCATTAACATATCACCCATGGTGATAACGATAGTAAAGCTGATAACCAGTAAAAGAGCCAGAACCACGGCCTGTGGATCAGACAGATAACGATGAAACCACTCACTCAGGGTCTTAATCATCATTCAGCCTGTCTGGATTGTTTCCGTTTTCAGAAAGAAGTGCGTTATATTGTTTTTTAAACAATATTTCCAGCTGGTCAATCACTTCACTTGCTTCACGCCCTTGCAAAACATGCTGAGACATTAAAGAAGATGCTTCATGAAGTATCGAGTCATTGTCCAGCATAAAATACGTTTTTGATAAACGCCGCATAGCCAGTACAACTGATTCGTTTTCCGGCCTGGGAATAATGTCGGGTTCTGCAATATCTTGTGCTGTAGAGGCCTGTTGTGAGCTTAAAAAGTCACAAAATTGAATAACGGAAAATTGGGCTTCTTCCGATAACGTTCTGAATTGTTTGAGTAATTTTGTTTCACTCTTTTTCAAGAGCGTATCCTTTTATTGGTGGTCAGTACAATAATTACGCGCAAAACTGAGCAACTCATCCATTGCCCGCACTCTGAATTTTTGTTTTTGATGCACAAAGGAGAAAGGACGGGTTAACGGTGGGTCAAGTTTAACGGCAACCAGAGAACCTAATTTTAATTCTTTTTCAATCGTGGCACTGGATAAAACAGAAACGCCCATACCGGCCTCCACAGCACCTTTGATTGCTTCCAAACTGCCAAGTTCCATTGAAACACTGAGGTCGGCATTACTGATCCCCGCTGCATGCATGCTTTCAATCATCACTTCGCGCGTACCGGAACCTTCTTCCCGGCAAATAAACGGGTACTTGGTAATTTCAGCCAGAGAAACCACTTTATTGTTTGCCAGTTTATGGTTAGGGGGAACGATCAAAACCAGTTCATCTTCACGGCATTTTTCAACCACCAGATTTTTATTGCTTACGGGTGCTTCAACCACCCCCAGATCAATCATATTATTTTCAACCTGGGAAACAATACCATCGGTGTTAGCTACTTTTAGTCGAATCACTACATCCGGAAACTTTTCTTTAAAGTCGCCCAGTAAAACGGGCAACATGTATTCAGCAATGGTGGTGCTGGCACCGAGGATCAATACCCCACTGATATCACCGGTTAATTCACGAACTGAATTATCCATTTCTGCATACAGTTGAAAAATTTTACCCGCTGACTCAAAAACACGGTGTCCGGCATCCGTTAAACTGATGCGATTATGCGTACGATCAAACAAGCGAGTATTAAATTGTTCTTCTAACTGCCGTACCTGAAAGGTCACCGCAGGTTGGGTCATATGAAGCTCATCCGCTGCCTTGGTAAAACTTAACAAACGTGCAACCGTGTGAAAGACCTGTAAACGTCGATCAGCCATGATTTTTAAGCCCCATATTAATTATTGATTGTATCTATAACGATATTGAGAGAATTTAAGA
>JALXDW010000153.1 GCA_027070385.1 Chromatiales bacterium | reverse complement strand
GTTGTGACTTATTTTAGTGCCTTACCAATGGTTGTAGCGGAACCTTCTTTTACTGCCAATGCTGCCATTACCAGTAACTATGTTTTTCGTGGGCAAACACAAAGTGATGATGGTATTGCGGTTCAAGGTGGTGTTGATTTTATTCATGAAAGTGAATTTTATGTGGGTGCCTGGGGTTCAACAGTTGATGAAACCTCAAAAAATAATCCGAGTAATAATGGGGGTGGGGGTCTCGAAGTTGACTTGTACGGTGGTTGGGCTCACAGCTGGAATGACTTTGGTCTGGATGTCGGTTATATCATTTATGAATATACGGATAGCAAATTTTCCGATGGTGCGAGAGAACTCTATGTCGGTTTTGATTGGGGGCCGGCCAGCATTACTTATTATAATGGTGATGATCAAGCGGCTAACCCGAATGATTACAATTATGTTGATGTCGGTCTGGATATTGAATTGGTCGATGATGTCTTGCTCAGCTTTCATTATGGCCGTTATTCCCCGGA
Organism: Chromatiales bacterium; assembly: GCA_027070385.1. GTDB lineage: Bacteria > Pseudomonadota > Gammaproteobacteria > UBA6429 > Thiohalophilaceae > SZUA-37. Next base: position 1,553 of record JALXDW010000153.1, on the reverse strand, counting down.
CAGAGGTGGTAGCGTGAATGATATGAAAGCAAAAGTATCAAAAAATATTCTTGATTTTGATGTGAGCCTGGCCGTGACTTATGAAGACGGTACTTCGAATACAACAACAAGTAAAGATACCGAGTTATTTTTAACAGTTAAGAAAACATTCGATTTGTAAACCTGAATTAATTCAAAAAAAGCCCACGGTGCTATTTTGCCTGTGGGCTTTTTTAATGCCTTTTTAGTTGCCCCCGGTTTTAAAAGTAGCATTTGCCAAGCGTATTTTTTATCTTTATTGATAAACAGTCAAAACGCACCAAAACAGTGCTTCATTAGAATGCATGGTAAAATAAATCGCACCATTATCGTGCGTTAAAATGGTGCAAATCGCCCGCCAAACACTCTTAGTCATTGATATCTATACAAAATTTTATTGTGGCATAGCTCCTGCAATATGTTCAGCAGGAAGTGTTTATCGTAAATATTATTAACCAAAACAAAAGGGGAGAAACCTCAAAATGAAATTAACAAAAACTCTTATTTTAAGTGGCGTACTGGCTGCATCCAGTGTTGCAACAATGGCTCAAGCGGCTGACGCACCTTTAACAGCTAACTTTGCTGCAACTTCAAACTACATTTGGCGTGGTAAAACACAGTCAAGTGACCAGGCGGCTGTATCCGGTGGCGTGGATTATGTACATGATTCAGGTTTTTATATTGGTACTTGGGTTTCCAGCCTGAGTGGAAGCAATCAGTATGAAAATGATATTTACGCCGGTTACACGATGAAAGCAGGAAATCTTGGTATGGACTTCGGTACCATTTTATACCGTTATCCAGTTGGTAGCGCTCAAGATGATTTTCAGGAAATTTATGCCCATTTTTCAATCAGCGACTTTGAATTTGGTGCCGATTACACTGTTGATAAGGAAAGCAATCCGGCTGATGAAAATGACTTATATATCTGGGGCTCATGGACAACCGAACTTAAAAAAGATCTTTCTTTAAGTTTAACAGTGGGTAGCTATGATGTTGATGGTTCATCGACCGCTGATTACACGCACTTTCAGGCTGCAGTGAGCAAAGGTGATTTTACATTTGCAATCGACAAAAACGATCATTCTGATAGCGATGCGGGCGCTTCTAACGGAACAGGAACTGATGATCCGCGTATTTCTATTTCATGGGGTCAGAGCTTCGATCTTTAATATTTAGCGCCTCCAGAGTAGAGAATTCTACTCTGGAAAATAACAGCCCGCTGTAAAAGGCGGGCTTAATCGAGGAGAAAACATATGAAACTGGTTTCAGCAATTATTAAGCCGTTCAAACTCGATGATGTCCGTGAAGCCTTATCCGAAATTGGGGTGCAAGGTATTACGGTTACAGAAGTCAAAGGGTTTGGTCGCCAAAAAGGGCACACGGAATTATACCGTGGTGCAGAATATGTGGTGGATTTTTTACCAAAAGTAAAAATTGAAGCCGTTATTAAAGATGACATGCTCGATCAAGTTCTGGAGTCGATTCAAAAAGCGGCAAATTCCGGAAAAATTGGTGATGGCAAAATCTTTGTT
>JALXDW010000152.1:5827-7141 GCA_027070385.1 Chromatiales bacterium | reverse complement strand
CACATTTACAGGAAGAAGAAGCTGCATACCAGTCCCGCAAACTGGCACGTAAACACAACCACTCACATCACAAAGAAATTCAACCTCTCTACAACGTACTGGATACGCTCAACAGCATGGACTATTTTGGCCGTATAGCCCATTACAATACACCAATGGAAATTGCACCCGGCATTCAGGTAACCTTTCTTGATGCCGGGCATATTCTTGGTTCAGCAAGTATATTTATAGAACTTGAAGAAAATGGAGATAAGCGTAGCATCTTGTTCTCCGGTGATCTGGGATACAGTGGCCGAGTACTGTTACGCGACCCTGTTGTTTCTGTGAAAGCCGATATTGTTGTCATGGAGACAACCTATGGCGATCGGTTACATAAACAGTTACAACCGTCCATTGATGAACTCTATGACAATATTAACGATACTTTTCACCGTGGCGGTAATGTCATTATCCCAACTTTTGCACTTGAGCGTGCTCAGGAGTTACTGTATTTTTTGCATCAAGGCGTTGAACAAGGTCAGTTGTCAGCAAGTATGCAGGTTTTTCTTGACTCACCCATGGCTATTTCAGCAACCGATATTTTTCAGCATCACCCTGAATGCTACAATACGGAAACAGCAAAACTTTTCCAGCAAGGTAAAAATCCATTTTCAGTACCTGGACTGCACTATACACGTGAAACAGCACAATCGATTGCACTGAATAACATTAATGGTGGAGCGGTGATCATGGCAGGCTCCGGCATGTGTACCGGTGGTCGGGTACGCCATCACCTTAAATATAATTTATGGCGTGAAAACTGCACTGTTATTTTTGTTGGTTATGCCGCGATTGGAACTCTAGCACGGCGTATTATTGATGGAGCAAAAACGGTGCATATTTTTCAGGAAGAAATTCCGGTTCGGGCAAAAATTATTACCATCGGGGGCTTTTCGGCCCATGCTGACAGAAATGAACTTTTACATTGGCATCAACAAACCGGGGAACCACAACGAACCTACCTGGTACATGGTGAAAAGGAAACCATGAAAAAGTTTTCCAGACTGTTACATAAAACAAAAATTATTATGCCGCGACATAATGAGGCTTTTTCATTATAAACACTGAAGTATAAATTTTTAAAATATCCTGGCTGATACTTTCAAAGCCAACTTAATTTTCCGGATATATTCTTCGACGAATTTCTCTATGCGTTATTTTTTGTAACAAAACTTCTGTGATAAAAGCAACAATAACAAAACCTGCAAGAATAATCATAACCTGATTAAGTTTCTGACTGACATAAATCAATGCCAGAATAATAGCCGCCAGGGT
>JALXDW010000152.1:1518-5817 GCA_027070385.1 Chromatiales bacterium | reverse complement strand
CATCGTGAAGCAGCTGTTTGATTTATCATCTTCAGATGACCAACATGAGTAATAAAATGAATAAACAAAATTGAAATTGAACCGATTGCTGCAATCTCGGACAAATCAAATACGATTGAAAGTACAATAACCAGAAGCCCGCTTATCAATAAACCTTCACGGCTATTAGCAATGGGCTTGCCAAATTCAGCCGGCAGTTCACCATCACGTGCCATCTGATAAGTGATATTTGTAACCGCATACAAATTTGCATTTATAGATGAGGCAGTCGAAACAAGTGCCGCAATAGCAACAACCACAAATCCCCAATGGCCAAAAATTGGCATAGCAGCCTGTGCCAAGGCAAAATCCTTTGCTTTAATCACATCCGCTGTATCCAGATTACCAAAAACAGCAAATGAAACGGCAATATAAAGCAACAGAACCAGAATAATCGCTGTGATCATCGCTCTTGGCAATGTCTTTGCGGGTTCATCCATATCCTCCGCTGTATTTGTAATCACCCTAAAACCTTCAAAAGCAAAAAAAGTAATAGCCAAACTGAAAAAAATATTTTTTTCAGGCGGATAAAGTTTTGGACTTAACAAGCCCGGGTCAAGATAGATAATTCCAACCACAGACAAAACACTAAGCGTTACAAACTTAAATATAACCGTTAATCGTTCCCAAAAGGCCACATCCTTGGAACCTTTTAGATTAATAGCAACAAAGAAAACGACAACAGCAACCGTAAATAATAAACGAACAATGTCATTTATACTTGTTGAAAAAAATGTTGCAGCATAATTACCAAAAGCTTTCGCAATTAAACTTAAAGAAACCACTGCAGAAAAATACATCATAATCCCCATGGTGCCGGTAAACGTGCCAACACCGTACGATTCTGCAAGATACTCGATAATTCCCCCCGAAGATGGATAACGTGCACCCAATTTTCCAAGCGAATAACCACTGAACAAAGCGATAATCCCGCCCAGGATAAACGAAATATACACAGCACTACCTGCGATCGCTCCGGCTTCACCGAGAAGAGCAAAAATACCGGCACCGACCATCGCTCCCACTCCCATTGAAACCGCTGACCAGAAACCCACTGGGTGTTTTGATTGATGCACTCTTTTTTACCTTGATAAATACAACAGAATTAAACTTTAAATTTTGAAAGCAATCTTTGCAGACTTTGCGAAGATTCTTTAACTGTTGTTAAAGCAGCAGGGGGAAATGGTGTGCGTGTTAAATCATGATAAAACAAACCGGTTGGTATACGTTCACCCCATTCTCTGGCTTTTGCAGCACAGGCAATAAATTTTTGATCTTTTAATCTTTCATCTGCACCAACAGGAATAACCGGATCAAAACCTTCATCAAGCAATGAATAGATACGCGGATAATTTGTAATACCATTGTCTTCGTACCATTGTTTATCATGTAAATTGTTATAAACAGGACACGGTTGCAATATTTCAATAAAGGCGGTGCCTTTATGTGTTATTGCAGATTTTATTAAACGACTGAGTTGATGGGTATCATAAGCATACCCGCGTGCTATCCAGGAAAAACCGGCTGTGAGAGCAACCATTATCGGATTCAGATCAGTCTGGGTACTGGCCTGAGGCATTGCTTTGGTTTGTTCGCCCTGGCGTAATGTGGGTGCAGCCTGTCCCTTGGTTAAACCATAGACACCATTGTTAAATAACAAATAGGTAATATCGAGATCACGCCGACCAGCATTCATAAAATGTCCTGCACCAATACCGAGGCCATCACCATCACCTCCCACCGCAATGACAGTTAATTCAGGATTGGCCAACTTGGCACCCGTTGCAAACGGTAAAACTCGGCCATGCAAGGTATGAATACCATTGGTATCCAAATAATACGGTGTTTTCCCGGAACAACCTATACCGCCAAACACAGCAATATTGTGCTTTTGCAGCTCAAGCTCGGCAAATGCCTTTTCCAGCGCATGTAAAATACCGTGGTCACCGCAACCGGCACACCAATCATTTTGTACTTCTGCAGAAAATTCTTTTGCTTTCATATTGTTAATTCTTAAAATATAAATTTTATAATGGTATACTCAAGAACGGTCATCATTGTTTAAACATTGAAAAGAAAACACACTAGCCTCATGTTACTCATATCAGCGGTATCTTTTCAATAAATTTATTAATTTGGGAGTACTATAATGCGAGATTACGATAACATGCCTGTTATTACCTGGAATGATGCGGTTAACAGTAAAAAAATAGAAGCTCAAGTACATCATGCCGAACCGGTTATCATTGAAATGCCGGAATCTTTTGTCCTGGCAATAGATGCCACTGCATGTGGTTGCAAGAGTACGGATAACCCTGAGTTGCATATTGACTGCAAACCAATGGATACACTAAAAACCATTGCAGAAGAAAACAAAGACGATGAATTATTAAAAGTTGCAAGCATTGCGCATGAAGCTGGCCAGGTCGTTGATGTGGATACCCGTTTAAGACGTATCGTCATTCATGACTAGGGATTAACCTTTTGCGTTGCGATAGCACAGTGAAAGACAAAGTCAGCTTGCGGTTCCAAGCTATTATTACAGCATATCTTTAACAGCCTGATATACGGCTTGTGCGTCAGGAATACTTTGCTGTTCCAATACACGGTTATACGGTGTTGGCACATCTTTAGCCGCCAGTCGCCGGATTGGTTTTGTTAACGGCTCAAAGCAGGCCTCGGTTAAAGCCGCCACAATTTCTGCTCCGGCACCGGCAAATTTGCAATCTTCTTCAACAACCAGTGCCAGGCGTGTTTTTGTAACCGACTTTTGTAATAGAGGTAAGTCAATCGGCCGCAAGCTACGCAAATCAATCACTTCAATGGCGATGTCTTCTTTTTCAAGCATGGTGGCAGCCTCAAGCGCAACATCCACCATTCGGTGCCAGGCAATCACAGTCATATCATTGCCTTGCCTTCTTACTGCCGCACTGTGTAAAGCCGGGGGTGATTTATCAACAGTAAAAGCGCCCGACTTGAAATACAATAATTCGTGTTCCAGCACAATAACAGGATCATTTTCTTCAATCGCCTGGATTAACTGCCAGTAAGCATCCTGTGCTGTGGCGGGCGCAACAATGCGTAATCCCGGTACATTCATCAAGGTGTGTTCAAGTCGTTGTGAATGTTGAGCTGCAAGCTGTTTGGCCACACCACCAGGCATACGTACCACCATCGGTACAGAAAATTGTCCACCTGACATATAACGTAATTTCGCTGCCATATTGATAATTGCATCCAGTGCCAGCAAGGCAAAGTTAACGGTCATTATCTCAACTACCGGGCGTCCACCCAATAACGCCGCTCCAACACCCAGACCTGTAAAACTGCCTTCTGATATAGGCATATCCCGGACTCGCCATTCACCATAGCGTGCATAAAGTCCCTGCGTTACCCGATAACTACCACCATACAAACCAACGTCTTCACCAAAAATAAAAACTGACTCATCAGTTTGCATGGACTGATTCATGGCAATGTTTAGCCCCTGCCAAAGCTGTAATTCATCAGCTATCTGAGCCGGAGCCAACTCACCAAATTTTTCTTTATGTTGACGTTTCATGAATCACCCCCATACAGATCCAACGATGACTGATAAACATCCTTGAATACATTTTCAGGAACAGGACTTTGTTCAGCAAAATTGATTGCGGCTTGTATTTGCTCGTCAATCGTTTTCTCAATCGCCTGGCATTGGTCTTCATTGAGCCAGCCTTGCTCAATCGCTTGCTGTCGAAATGTTTTTACGGGATCACGTGCTTTAAGTTCCGCCACCTCCAGTACAGAACGGTATGCACCTGAATCGGCCATGGAATGACCTCGATAACGGTAACTGTCACACTCAAGAAGATAAGGCCCGTTTCCAGCTCGCACATGTTCCAGAGCCAGTCCGGTTGCATCATAAACAGCATGAACATCCATACCATCGACTCGCCGACCATCCATGCCATAAGAGGCAGCATGACGATAGACCTCGGTAACGGCTGAATGACGATGAATTTCGGTTGCGATTTGATAATGATTATTTTCACAAATAAACAGCACCGGTAACTTCCATAATGCCGCCATATTCAATGATTCGTGAAAAGTGCCCTGATTGACCGCACCATCACCAAAATAACATAACACCACATTGGTTTGTTCCTGCATACGCAGCCAGTATGCTGCGCCAATCGCAACGGGAAATGTTTCCCCCACAATGGCATAGCCCCCAAGAAAACGCCGTTGCTTGTCAAACAAATGCATTGAGCCGCCATAACC
>JALXDW010000152.1:0-1508 GCA_027070385.1 Chromatiales bacterium | reverse complement strand
CCCTGTTGCCTTACCAACAAGTTCCGCCATAATAGACTCGGCACTGATACCGCGCATTAGCGCATGGACATGTTCACGATAGGTACTGACCACATAATCTGCAGCATCTGCGGCTAACAAACTCCCGACTGCAACAGCCTCTTCTCCCGGATACAAATGTAGAAAACCACCAATATTGCCCTCAGCATATTGTTCTGCAGCAGCTTCTTCAAAACGACGGGCCAGGGTCATGTTCCTAAAAAATTGTTCTGCCAGATTTTTCTTCATAACCATCTCTCGCGAATTAAATATCATCAACCGAAATTATTTTCTCTGCACACCCCGATATGACTTGATTAATATAATAGACAATATCCTCTATTGTAAAAGGCCGTCCCGTATACTTTAAAAGCTGATGTGCCGCCACCACCCCTGCTTGCTCTTTTAACAAACTGTTTAACTGCCCACTCTGGTTACATTCAATCACCACCAGAGTATCATCATTATTAAGCAGTGTGTTTAATTCAACAGCTGGAAATGGCCATAATAGCTTTATCATAATGGCACGTATTTCATTACCTTGCTGTTTAAAATATTCCAGTGCATCAATAATAACCCCCTGCGTTGAGCCCCAACTGATTAACGTTATACTGGCTGAGGAGCCACCATAAACAGTCAGCTTTTCTTGCAATGGTATTTCTTCCATGGCCACTTGTAATTTACGAGCCCGCTTTTCCATCATTTTTTTACGTTGCTGTGAATTTTCACTAACCTGACCGTATTCACTGTGTTCAACCCCACTGCTCCAGAACAACTGACCAACTTCACCCAGTTTTGCGCGTGGTGAAATTCCACTGTCGTTAATTTCAAAACGGGGAATATGCTTTGTATCACCTTCTGATTTAAAGAACACACCACGATCTATTGACTCTGCCGTATTAAAAGAAGCCACAGTTTGCTTTGTACTGGCCAGGTTCTTATCGATAATATGGATAACCGGAAGTTGATAGCGGTCAGCATAATTAAAAGATTGGAAAGCATCATAATAACAATCTGTAATATCACCGGAAGCCAATACAATACGTGGAAACTCACCATGCCCTGCGTGAATAACAAATTGCAAGTCAGCTTGTTCAGTACGGGTCGGCATACCAGTAGAAGGGCCTCCACGCTGATATAAAGTAATCACCAATGGAACTTCATTCATTCCGGCCCAGCCAAGCCCTTCGACCATAAGTGAAAATCCTGGACCCGACGTTGACGTTGCTACCCGCACACCAGTAAGTGCGGCACCACAACTCATGGTAATTGCAGCCAATTCATCTTCCGTCTGAATGATAATGGCATTCGTTTCTTGTGATTCAAGATATAATGATTCATCTGTTGCAGGACTGATAGGATAATACGGTTGCATTGCCATTCCTGCAGCTAACTTACCCAGTGCAATACTTTGATAACCGCTCACCAATAAACGTGATGGCAGGTTTGCAGTGACTTTGGGTAAACAATGTAGACATTCAAGTTTTTCA
>JALXDW010000151.1:1282-2066 GCA_027070385.1 Chromatiales bacterium | reverse complement strand
ATGGAGTTTTGAATTATAACTATGGAGTAAATCAATGCCGTCCAGACTGACGAATTTATTACTTTTTTTATTTCTAGCCACGACGCTTTCAACCGCATCCGCCCGAATGGGAGGAGGCTGGTGGTGGTCATCGGACAGAACCCCTGATAGCTTTCACTTCAACGACCAATCCGGTGTAAATATATCCACGTTAACGTATTCCAATACCATCACGGTCAGCGGCATTAACGCCGCCACCCCAATATCAATTACGGGTGGTGAATATTCAATCAATGGTGATGTCTATACCGCCGACTCAGCCTATGTTTATAACGGTGATGAAGTCACTGTCCGCCAGACTTCATCATCTCAGTATCAGACCACTACCAGCGCCATACTGGATATCAATGGCGTTTATGATTCCTTCGATATCACAACGATCGCTTCAGACCAGGGCGGTGACTCTGGCGGACAACCCGCTGCATTTTTGCTACCACCCCAATCGCCTGGTGATGACACTTTTAGCAGCGAACACTTTTCCGGCTCTGGGAATTGCACTATGTGTCATAACAATCTGACAGATGATCAGCAACAGGATGTCTCAATCGAAACCGATTGGTCTGCCACAATGATGGCCAATGCCGCACGGGATCCATTCTGGAAAGCCAAAGTCCGGACAGAATTGAATCGCAACCCGCAACTGGCCGACGTCATCAATGATAAATGCAGTCGTTGCCATGCGCCAATGGCGAATTTTGAAAGCAAAAAGCATAACGAACCAATTGAAATTCTTGATAACGGTTTT
>JALXDW010000151.1:0-1272 GCA_027070385.1 Chromatiales bacterium | reverse complement strand
AACGGTTTTTTAAACGCTAATCATCCGCGACACGATGAAGCCATGAACGGAGTTAGTTGTACGCTTTGCCACCAAATTCAAGACAGCCCGAAACTGGGTACTTTGGAAAGCTTTACCGGTAAATATGAAATAGGAGAAAACAAGGAAATTTATGGCCCTTTCGATGATTTGTTTCCAAACCCGATGACCATGCGCACTGGCTTTACGCCAATGTTTAGTCAACACACCAAAGAGTCGGAAATGTGCGGCACTTGCCATAACCTGAAAACGCCTTATGTCGATGAAAACGGTAATGTGCTGAGCACAACGCCCGAATCAGAATTTCCCGAGCAAATGCCTTATTCTGAATGGCTGCACAGTGATTATTACACAACCAACAGCTGCCAGTCCTGTCACATGGCGCGCGCCAATGGTGTTCCCATTTCAAACCGCCCAATGTGGTTACAAGAACGAGATGGCTTTGCCATTCATGAATTTATCGGAGCCAACAAGTTGATGCTCAATATGTTGAATGACAACAAACAGCAACTCGGTGTTACTTCGACTAATTTTGGTGACATTTTGACCGCCACCGAAACGATATTACAAAGCTCAGCCACGATTGAATTGCTCAATCAATCCTTTACCAATGGAGAATTAAACTTTAGCTTGAAAATCAACAGCCAAACAGGACACAAGCTACCCAGCGCCTATCCATCTCGCCGTGTGATATTGCATGTAACCGTTACTGACGCACAAAACAATGTGGTTTTTGAGTCGGGAAAAGTAAATAACGATGGTAGCGTGCAAGGCGTTGATGCTGACACCGACCCACAAGCGTTTGAACCTCATTATGAGGTCATTACTTCATCTGACCAGGTTCAGGTATATGAAGCGATTATGGGAAACAATCATAATGAAGTCACCTATACCTTGTTGCGAGGTATGGCTTATCTAAAAGACAACCGTCTTCTCCCAACCGGTTTCGATAAAACTTCTGCCCCGAATGATGTCGCTGTTGCGGGTGCCGCCCTTTTAGATTCTGACTTTATCGGGGGCAGCGATCAAATCTGTTATCAAATCAGCGGTTTAAACAGCGGTCTTTATACGGTGCGGGCCGAACTGGTCTATCAGACAATCGCGTTTGGTTTTGTACAGGATCTGTTTCAGGATAATTCGGATGAAGTTCATGACTTCAAAAAAATGTACGAAGAATCCAATCATAAATCCACTGTTTTAACAAGCCTTCAATTTAACGTTCAATAACGAAGCAAACCGGGAAAATATATTTTC
>JALXDW010000150.1 GCA_027070385.1 Chromatiales bacterium | reverse complement strand
CATATCCACGGGTCGCCACTTTTAAACCATTTTTTTATCATAATGAACTGTACTTTTTGCGTAAGCGTTGACGAATAATTTCTGCAACCGTATTAAAGATAAAAGTAAAGGCAAACAGCACCAGTGCAGCAAGAAATAAAATGCGATAGTGGGTGCTTGCGACTTCAGCCTCAGGCATTTCAACGGCAATATTGGCAGATAAGGTTCGCATGCCCTGAAAAATACTGAAATCCATAACAGGAGTATTGCCCGTTGCCATTAATACAATCATGGTTTCACCGACAGCTCTTCCCATACCAATCATAATGGCAGAAAAGATACCCGGACTGGCGGTTAAAATAACAACTCGTATGAGTGTTTGCCATGGTGTTGCACCTAGAGCAAGAGAGCCAAAGGTTAAATGTTTGGGAACACTGAAGATGGCATCTTCAGCGATTGAAAAAATAGTGGGGATAACCGCAACGCCCATTGCTATACCCACGACCAGTGCATTGCGTTGGTCAAAGTCCATTCCTAATGATTGTTTCAACCAAAGCTGGATATTGCCATTAAATAGTGCAAGTTCAAGCTGTGGGCTCAGTGATAAAGAAACCCAACCGAGGAAAAAGATAACAGGAATTAACAGTGCAGCTTGCCAGCCATCGGGGACTTGCATACGAATATTTTTGGGTAGTTTTTGCCAGACAAATGAAAACAGTAAAATACCGATGGGCATAATAAAGAGTAAACTGAATACACCGACCAGGTTTTTTTCCAGAAACGGAGCCAGCCATAAACCGGCCAGAAATCCCAGTATCACTGTTGGCAAGGCTTCCATAATTTCAATCGTTGGTTTAACCACCGCACGCATTTTCGGAGCCATAAAATAGGCCGTATAAATAGCACCCATTAAAGCAAGTGGAATGGCAAATAACATGGCATAAAAAGCAGCTTTCAGTGTGCCAAAAGCCAATGGCACAAAACTGTATTTGGGTTCAAAGTCATTGTCAGCAGAAGAGGACTGCCATATATATTCCGGTTTGTTATAACTTTCGTACCAGACCTGATCCCATAAAATACTCCATGAAATTTCAGGATGTTCATTTTCAATATGCCAGGTCGTTATTTGTTTATCGTTTGCCGTTATTAAGAAATCTGCACGTGGTGACAAGGCAATATGTTTGATAGGAGTGTCAGGGATAATCATATTCAGCACTTCCCGTTTTGCAGTGCTGTTAAACAGTGCGATTTGTCCGTTTTCTGTTGCGCTGACAAAACCTTTACGACGTTGTTCCGTTTCTATACCGATAATACTGTTGTTTTGTTTACTGAAGGAACGAATAAAGGTTAAATGCGGGATGTTATCTTTTTTAACAGGAAACCATTGCGTTATTTCCCCTTTATTATTTCCAACCAGGATAGATATACCTCCGGTCAGGAAAGTAAAGCTGGTTAATGTCTGGTTAGCTTTTAACAAATTAACCTTTTCAATAACATTGATGTTGTCGGCTTCAGTAATATCTATAACCGTGACTTCACCTGTTTGTTTGGCAATATAGGCCATGCGCTGCTGTGGTTCGATAAGAATATGTCGGGCATCCTGAATTTGTGGCAAGTCAAGATTGGTTTGTGTGAATTCAGACGAAGTTTCAGTGTCATCTTCTTCAAGTAATCCGGAAGACTCCTTTTGTAATAGTGCTAGCAGATTTCTGCCATCACGGCTAATGGCGATGATTTTGGCCTGGTCTTCATCCTGCTGGTATGCAACATCAATAAGAGCCTGTTTTTTACTGTCAACAAGAATGGTTTTGTTGCCCAGTGGGTAAATAATTTCTGGTTCAATGTGCATTTTATTATCAGGGTAACTGATATTAAAATGGTGTTTGGCAACAAGTACCCGGCCATTGGACAAACCTAAAATAACCGTATTGTTTACCAGTTGAGATATCTTAAAACTGGTAATTTTTGCTTTGTGATTAGCCAGTAACGCCACCTGCTTTATTTTTTTACCGGTTTGAGTATTGAAGAACAGAGCATAACCTTTACTGGTGTATTGCACCGCAATTTTATTTTGCTCTTCAATGGCGAGGTGTAACGT
>JALXDW010000149.1 GCA_027070385.1 Chromatiales bacterium | reverse complement strand
CTTTCAAATCTTTAGCCACTTTAATCTTGCCAACATAACCTTGTCCTCGAATGATGTCCTTAACTTCATCAACACGTGGGCTGGTCACGGGTGTTAAATGTGACAGTACCAATGTTTTTACTCCGGCACCTTTTGCCACACCACCAATCAATGAGGGTTGTGTATGTAAAATGTGGAATAAAGGATTCGGTGGCGCATCTCCCATTTCCATCACAGCCGTATCATAAATTAACATATCGGCACCACGCGAGATTGTTTCCATATTACCCTGACCCACATGTGCAGGACCACGACCTTTTGTACCGGTATCACCGGAATAAACAATACTGTGGCCTTTGTATTCAATCCGGAAAGCAACAGCCGGTACCGAACCATGATCAACGGCAATGGCTTTAATGACCAAACCGTCCGGTTCTGATAAAACCGTTTCCTCTACAGCAAATGGAACACGCGATAATAAATCTGTACCTGTATAGCTAAATTTACTCACGGGAAGACCCGGCCCCATTGGACCATCATCATCACTGATGCCTGCAACAAAAGCGGCAAGATAACGCTCATCACCCCCTTTCATAATAGAAAAATGACCATCAACATAGTCTGCGGTTGCAGGATAAACCAGCGCGCCATTGGGATAAGTCACTCCCGGGGCAGTCGCAGGCAAAACTGAAGCAGCTGGCCCAAAAATTCGGATGGGGGCTGTCCGTCCTGGAAGTGTCACACCCTTTCGAGCGGCTTGCGCACGCGCCAGATTATTATGGAAATAAATTGTTTTCATTACCGGAGTTAAATCACCGGTATGATCTGCATGTAAATGACTCAGTAAAATAATATCCAAATCTTTGATATTAGTGCCGCTTTTTGCCAGACGTTGGTATGTCCCACCCCCTACATCCATTAAAATACGAGGTTTACCATCTGTAAAAATTAAATATCCTGCACTTGCTCGACCTTCTGCAGTTGCAATGGGACCACCGGATCCCAATACCATCACCGACAGGCTACCTTTGACTTTACGCACCACTGGTTTTTTATCGGCATAACTTGAAGTTGTAATAACAATCCCAGCCATGACTGCAAACAAGCTTTTAAAAATTCTAGATTTTTGACTCATGTCCTTATCCTTCCCCTACAAATAATGTATTTCTGATTTTAATTTTTGTGTGTAGCACGCTAGCCTAACAGATCAAATACGATAAGGTCACCACCTAAACAGATTAATCCACACGGACTTATGTAACTAAAGTTACATAAATTTTAAAAACCAATGCTTTGATTAGAGTACGTCTTATTTTTTGTTTTTACTTCTTGGGTGTGCCTTATCATAAACTTCGGCAAGATGCTGAAAATCCAGATGGGTATATATCTGTGTCGTAGAAATATCACTGTGGCCCAGTAATTCCTGTACTGCACGCAAGTCACCACTTGACTCAAGAATATGGCTGGCAAATGAATGACGCAACATATGTGGGTGCACATGCACATCAATACCTTGCCTAACGCCCCATTCACTCATACGTTTTTGAATTGTTCTTGGTGAAATACGTTTGCCCTTTTGGCCTAAAAATAATGCCGGTTCATCCTGATTTGCTTTTAATAATTCAGCTCTGTGTAATAACCATTTAGCAATAGCCTGCTGCGCCTGTTTGCCGACCGGCACATCACGTTGCTTATTTCCTTTGCCGGTAACACGAACCGTTGTAATTTTATAGTCTGACAGGTTTAATTGCAGCAGTTCAGACAAACGTAACCCCGATGAATAAAACAATTCAAGTATTGCCTTATCTCTTATCGCATAAATATCATTGGTTGGAATTTGCATTAAACGACTGGTTTGATCAACATCCAAAACATGGGGTAATTGACGCCCAATACGCGGTGCAGAAAGACCCGTGGCCGGGTTGATTTTTATCAGATTTAATTTTAATAAATAGTTAAAAAAAGAGCGAATAACCGACAAGCTACGTTGTAAACTGGCTGCTGCAAAACCTTGCTGGTGTCGTTGACTGATATAATTTCGTACATGCACAGAGAGAACATCATGCCAGCCTTTTATTTCATCAGAAAAAGTCTGTTCACAGT
>JALXDW010000148.1 GCA_027070385.1 Chromatiales bacterium | reverse complement strand
TAATAAAAATTTCGATTATTAATATAGAACAAAAAATGGAGGCAATGAGCATGCCTGAAATTCCACCCTGGGAGTCTCAATGGCATGATAGCGAACAGCCGGATTTAATTTGTATGGACAATGCACATTATTTAATGACACCATTGCACATAATATTGCCTATGGCGGGCTGGAAACAGCAACAGAACAAAGTATTATTGCTGCAGCCAAAGCTGCGCATGCCTATGAGTTTATTGAAAAACTGCCCGATGGATTAAACACCATTGTCGGTGATAATGGGCTATTGTTATCAGGTGGTCAGCGTCAGCGACTTGCGATAGCGCGTGCTTTTCTGAAAGATGCCCCCATCCTGATACTTGATGAAGCAACCTCGGCACTGGATACCGAATCCGAACGCTATATTCAGGACGCAATGGCGGAGTTGTTAAAAGACAGAACCACTTTTATTATTGCCCATCGCTTGTCAACCATTGAAAAGGTCGACTTGATTGTAGTGATGGATAAAGGCGAGATTGTTGAAAAGGGAAGTCACGCAGAGTTATTAAAGAAAAACGGAATTTATACTGAACTGCATAAATTACAATTTTCGCAACACTAAGCCGTTAACCAGGTGATAATGTAAAATGAAAAATTCAAAACTTCATATACTTATCAATGAAACCTGGTATTCACAGAATATGCTGACACATTTGTTAAAACCTGTTTCATGGTTATTTTGTGGTATTGTTGCCATTCGCAGAACACTGTATTCATTGAAAATATTAAAATCAACAAAACTGGATGTTCCGGTGATTGTTATTGGTAATATTTCAGTAGGAGGAACAGGGAAAACACCGCTGGTTATCTGGGTTGCAAAATTTTTGAAAGAAAGTGGCTTTACCCCCGGTATTATCAGTCGGGGATACCAGGGTAAGGCAAAATCCTGGCCACAGCAGGTTCGCCCTGATAGCGACCCGGTTATAGTGGGTGATGAAGCCATTTTAATTTCAAGGCAAGCTGCTTGTCCGATGGCAGTGGGCCCTGACCGTGTGGCAGCAGCTAAAGCACTGCTGAAATATTCGGATTGCGATATCATTATCTCAGATGATGGTTTGCAACATTATGCACTACAGCGCACCATTGAAGTCATCGTGGTTGACGGTGTGCGTCGTTTCGGAAATGGTTACTGTTTACCTGCCGGGCCGTTACGAGAAACAACCAGTCGGCTTGATAAAGTTGATTTTGTTGTCACAAATGGTATTGCGGCACAAGGTGAGTTTGCGATGCGATATTCGGGTAAGATATTGGTGAATCTGACTCAGACTGATTCAAAGTTAATGTTATCCGAATTTAAAAATAAGAAGGTGCATGCTGTGTCAGCGATTGGCAATCCGCAGCGTTTCTTTGATTACTTGCGTGGCCAGGGGCTGGATATTATTGAACATATCTTTCCCGACCATTATATGTATACACGAGATGATATTATCTTTGATGATGATTTGGCCGTTATTATGACAGAAAAGGATGCGGTAAAGTGTCAGCGTTATTCGCTGGAAAATTACTGGTACCTGCCTGTTAACGTTGAAATGAAAAAAGAATTTGGTTTGAGATTGCTGGATAAAATAGGGGAGCAAGATGGATAAGAAATTACTGGATATACTGGTTTGTCCTTTATGTAAAGGCAAACTTGAATATGACGCAGAACAGGCTGAACTGATATGTCATTTTGACAAACTGGCTTTTCCAATACGCGATGATATTCCTGTTATGCTGGAAGATGAAGCACGCAGTTTACCGGCAGGTGATTAGGTTTTTCTTTTGAAATGTTATATGGCGCGATGGGTGGTATTTGAATATCAATCGGGCTAAATAAAACTGTTAACCTCAACGGGGAATTCAAAAATAAAAGTAGCTCCACCAGAAGAATTATTTTCAGCCCATATTCTGCCATGGTGTTTCTTCATGATTTCACTGCATATTGCCAAGCCAAGTCCTGTTCCGCCCGCGCCGGTATCTGTTTTGCTGCTTTGAGCGAATTTATCAAACACAAGCTCCAGTTCATCTTCAGGAATACCAAGCCCTTCATCAATCACTTCCACTCTA
>JALXDW010000147.1:2996-7211 GCA_027070385.1 Chromatiales bacterium | reverse complement strand
GGTTGATGCTTTAATGAGGCATTGAGCATGTTGATTCACGACTTTATCAAACTAACCGGGACATCATTATTAGCGCATAAGTTACGCAGCTTTCTGACAATGCTTGGTATTTCTGTGGGTATTACCGCTGTTGTTTTGTTAACTTCAATCGGTGAAGGTTTATATCAATTTGTTTTGTCTGAATTTACCCAGTTTGGCACAACATTGGTTGGTATTAATCCGGGCAAGGTTACAACACACGGCATGTCAATGGGTGTGTTTGGTAGTGTAAGGCCTCTTACCATTGAAGATGCCGAAGCTTTACAACGCCTTTCATTTTCAAAATCTGTTGTTCCGTTAGTACAAGGCAATGCAGAAATAGAAGCAAATGGACGTACACGCCGTACTACCGTCTATGGTGTCGGTTCGGCTTTTCCAGGAACATTCAGTATGCATGTTCGTTCCGGACGATTCTTGCCTGATGATGATCCTGTTGCACCTCGGGCATTTGTTGTATTGGGTTACAAGGTTAAACAGGAATTATTTGGTAACAAAAATCCACTTGGGCAGCGTATGCGCATTGGTGGTGATCGTTATCGTATTATTGGCACAATGGAAACCAAAGGGCAGGTATTGGGTTTTGACCTGGATGACACAGTCTACATTCCGGCTGCACGTGGACTTCATTTATTTAATCGTGACAGCCTGATGGAAATTGATATATTGTACAAAGAAGGCACCAACGTTGATAAAGTGGTTGGCGGCATTAAACGTCTGCTTGAAACTCGACATGGCCGGGAAGACTTCACCATCACCACTCAACAGCAAATGCTGGATGTGCTGGGTTCTATATTAAATGTTTTGACTTTTGCGGTTGGTGCAATCGGCAGTATTTCTCTCATTGTGGGGGGGATTGGCATTATTACAATTATGACCATCAGTGTAAATGAACGAACATCTGAAATAGGTCTGTTGCGCGCACTGGGCGCCAAACAATCACAAATCTTGTCACTTTTCCTGGGTGAGGCAACGGTTTTAGCTGCAATCGGAGGGGCTACCGGTTTAATTTCCGGCGTGGTTATCGCGCAATTACTGCATACTGCACTGCCTGCACTCCCTGTCCATACGCCTTGGAGTTTTGTTGTTCTATCAGAAGGCCTTGCTATTCTGATTGGTTTGCTTGCCGGTGTCTTGCCTGCACGACGAGCCGCACAACTGGATCCTGTTGACGCATTAAGAGCAGAATAATATTATGAAGCACTGAACTGTAATCCCGCAAATTCAGCGCGCGCAGCATCACAATCTTTTAATAAACTCAGGTATTTTTTTGCTTCATCTTTATCATCAAAAGGCCCATCATATCCGGTACGTGTTTCGATAAACCATTGATTGTTTATTTTAATGATGTGTTTTTCGAATAATTTCATGAATTTTCCCCTCTACTACCCTGTATTAAAGAATGAACCATATAAAGATAGCAATCATTGATCTACATCAAGTTTGTTATTCTAAATTTGAGTATTCAGGATTTGATTTTTTGGGAAGGTGAAATGGGAATACAATACCCCATTAAAATATTCATGTATTAACAGGGCTTGCCTTGTTAATACATGAATATATGGATACCTTACAAGGTTAATTTTTTGCGTGGTTGATCATCGCCAAATTTTTTCTTTCTGTTGTTATCTTTAGCCTTTGATTTGTTTCGGGCTTTACTTTTAGGTTGTGTATCAGAATCCTTGTATTTTTTACTTCCGGATTTTTTATCCTTGCTTTTATGTCGAGGCTTTTTATCACGCGATTTTTTATTCTGCTCCGTTTTTCCCAAGACTGAAATTTTTAATGGTTGACCGGCAACACGTACTTTTTTAAGGTCATTGAAGATTTCTTGCGGGATATCGGCAGGCAGATCAACCAGACTGTAATCATCACTGATATTAATACGGCCAATATATTGACTATCAATCCCCGCCTCATTAGCAATCGCTCCAACAATATTACCGGGTTTTACTTTATGGTTATGTCCAACTTCTATTCTGAAGCGTTGCATACCTTCTTCCGGTTTTGCTGATTCACTGCGTGGTGAACGTTCCCTACGTCTGCTTCCATCGCGTTTATTCCTGGAAGGACGATCATCTCTCTCCCAGTTTTCTTTTGATTTTCGCGCTGGTTTATTTTGTAACAAAAAGGGGGTATCACCTTGCAAGAGTTTTGCTAATGCGCTGGCAATTTCCTTGGCAGGCACATTATGTTCCTGTTCGTATTGCTCAATTAAATTATCAAAAAATTCAAGGTTTTCATTGGCCAGTGTGTCAGTAATACGTTGTTTAAACCGCGCCACTCGATTGTCATTAATTAATTCTGTCGAAGGTAAATCCATTATTTCAATGGGCTTTTTCGTGGCTCGCTCAATCGCTTTCAACATCCCTTTTTCACGAGGAGCAACAAACAAAATCGCATCCCCTTTTTTGCCAGCACGCCCAGTGCGGCCTATACGATGAACGTAGGCTTCAGTATCATAAGGGATATCATAATTCACAACATGACTGATTCGGGGAACATCCAGACCCCGAGCCGCAACATCGGTGGCAATCAGAATATCAATCTTCTTGTTTTTCAGGTTCTGAATAGTGCGCTCACGCTGATTTTGTTGGATATCACCATTGATGGCAGCCGTTGAATAGCCACGTGCTTCCAGTTTTTCGGTGAGTTCAACCGTTGCGGTTTTAGTGCGCACAAATATAATCATCGCATCGAATTCTTCTGCTTCAAGAATTCGTGTTAATGCATCCAGCTTATGTACACCGCTTACAGGCCAGAAACGCTGTCGAATGGTATCTGCTGTTGTTGTTTTTACCTTAATAGTAACTTGTTCGGGATTATTTAGATATTTGGTTGCAATACGTCGAATTTGTGACGGCATGGTTGCCGAAAACAGGGCTATTTGCCGGTCAGAAGGTGTCTGTTCCAGTACCCATTCAACATCGTCAATAAATCCCATCCGCAGCATTTCATCAGCCTCATCCAATACCAGTGCTTTGAGATTATCCAGTTTGAGGGTACCTTTGCGCATATGATCCATCACTCGCCCCGGCGTACCAACAACAACGTGTACACCACGTTTTAAGGCTCGAATTTGTCCGCTGTAGTCCTGACCACCATAAACAGGTAGTACATGAAATCCCTTTATTTGTGAAGCGTATTTTTGAAATGCTTCTGCAACCTGGATAGCCAGTTCACGCGTTGGCGCAAGCACTAAAACCTGTGGATCTTTCTGTTTTAAATCCAGATTTGAGAGCAAGGGCAGGGCAAACGCTGCGGTTTTACCTGTACCGGTTTGTGCCTGGCCAATAATATCTCTGCCATCAAGCAATAAGGGAATAGTTTCAGCCTGAATGGGCGATGGTGATTCATAGCCGATTTCATCTAAAACGTTTAAAAGAGTGTTTTTTAGCGCTAATTGATTGAACGCAGTAACCGTTTCGGTTGTCATTTATTGTCGTACCTAAAAATATGTGGGAAAACAGAGCGTTACCAAGGTATTCTGTCAGAAAATCTGCTATTAGAACGCTCCCAATGGCTCTGTCGATTAAAATCCGGGTTAAACCATGAAGGGACGCGTAGTGTACAGGTTTGTGACCGCTTTTGCATTCTTTATCTTAGCATATATAAGGAATACACTGTGGTTTAACTGAAAACCGATAGCTCCAACAACTCGATATTGATGTTGGACAAATTGACAGAGCGACAATAGATCTGGCTATTTGCGCCAGTGTTTAACTCAAGGAGAAAAACAATGTTCACAACACTGAATACCCCGTTTTACTTACAAAAATTTAAGTATATAAGCCTGATTAGTGGGCTTTATTTTTTTATATTGTACGCATTTTTTAGTATGACAAATGCAGTTGCAAAGGAGGCCGATATCATTGTTTATAAGAGTCCAACCTGTGGTTGTTGCAATAAATGGATTAAGCATCTGGAAAAAGAAGGATTTAGTGTTAAAGCCATAAACAAACGTAATATGAAAAAGGTAAAAACAAAATTTGATGTTTCACGTGAATATCAGTCTTGCCATACTGCAAAAGTTGGCAAATATTTTATTGAAGGGCATGTGCCAGCAGCAGATATTAAAAAATTATTAAAAGAAAAACCTTATGTAAAAGGACTTGCTGTTCCGGGTATGCCAATGGGCTCACCTGGAATGGAAGGTCATAGGAAAGATAAGTATGCTGT
>JALXDW010000147.1:0-2986 GCA_027070385.1 Chromatiales bacterium | reverse complement strand
TCGACAAACAGAATAAAGGTTTTGTATACACTCAGCATTAAAAAATAGTGCAACCGGCTTCTCCAGTGAAAAAAATAATGACAGGTGGTTTGATTGTTCTTTTGTTTACCGGCCTTTATATTTACTTATGGCAGTCGGGTAACCTGGATTTATTCACCCAGTTAAAATTACTGCAAACACAATTACATCAACTGGGTTACTGGGGGCCACTGCTTATTATTACACTTATGACTGGCGCCATTGTAATGAGCCCGATACCGAGTGCACCCATTGCCGTTGCAGCCGGCCTGGTTTATGGGCACGGTTGGGGAACTCTTTATATTCTTATAGGCGCAGAAACAGGGGCACTGATTGCATTTACGATTTCACGATTGCTCGGTTATAACTTTATACAAAAGAAATTTGGTGGCGAGATTAAATACAAATTCTTCAACTCAGGCAAGCATTTGATGGCAGCTGTATTTTTATCCCGTCTGGTACCGTTTATCTCATTTGATATTGTGAGTTACGCAGCAGGATTAACAAAAATAAGTTATATTCAGTTTGCCATTGCGACCTTTGCCGGCATTCTTCCAGCCAGTTTTTTACTTGCACATTTTGGTAGTGAATTAGTCACCGCTGAACTCCAGCAAATGCTTGCCACCATTTTTCTGTTAGGGTTTATTACGCTCATACCATTTATTGCTGGTTTGTTTCGTAATCGTTATTTGAGCAATAAAGGCTAGGCAGGTTTAATTCACAGGAGTACACTTGATAGGTTTAGGAAAGTTAAATCTATTATTATTGTTTATTTGTGCGATAGATAAGGAGATGCTAATGGACACAAAAACTCTCAGGTACTATTTAAAACCCTTTGTTTCGCTAACAGCAATTCTACTTGCAAACATTCTTTTAATCAATTCTGCAGAAGCTATTCCAGCCTTTGCACGCGACAAACAAATGGCCTGTTCAAGTTGTCATACAGCCTGGCCTGCTTTAAATAGCTTTGGGCATAAATTTAAAGAAAATGGTTACCGCTTTGCTCCTCTACTGGAAGGCAAACAAAAAATTTCAGATGATTTAAGCTGGAATGACAAGTTCCCCATTTCTACTGTAATAGTAGGGCGCCCTTACGATAAAAAAGACAGTGGTAATTCTAAGATAAGAGCAATTCACGAAGTTGAATTAATGGTTGCAGGTCCCATGAGCAAGGAGGTAACTGCTTTCTTTGAAATTGAAGCTGAAGATGAAGAAACCAATGAACGAGGTTTTACAACAGGTATTGCAGTTGCAGCATTAACTTATACAATCAGTTCAGCTGTGAATCTTCAATTATCATGGGCCGATATATTATGGTTTGATCCATATAATTACGTACACCAGTGGCCATCGAATTACACGTGGTTTTAATGCAATACTTGACCAAGCATTTGGTGGGGCTGATAACAATAAAGGTTTAAGAACAGCACGTCAGAATATCACCGTTTATGGCCGTCCAGTCGAAAAATTGTTCTATGGCCTTTCTTTCAGTGGTGTAGCAGATCAGGCAGAAGGTGAAGAAGCAGATACCGTGACATTGCGTGCTGTTTACCAAATGACACCAACCATGATGATTGGTGGTTTAGTTATTAATGGCCGTTGTTCTGCAAAAATTGGCTTAACAGATTGTACTGTTGATCGTGATTATAGTCGTTATGCCATAGACTTTGAACTTAATAAGTCAGATATGATTATCAATGTAGCCTATATGCAAGCCAAAGATGATAACTCGACAGCAACCACTGAGCTTAAAAATAACGCTTATTTTGTTCAAGGGTTATATGCCTTCAAGAAGGGAACACGTACATTATGGGCACCGGTTATTCGCATTGATCAATATGAAAAAGCCAATGGAGCAGAAGATATTACCGAATTGACACTGAGTTTAAATTATTATTTTTCAGAAAATTTTCGGGGGATGCTTGAATTGTGGGATCGCAGTGGTGATGGAACAACAATAGATGATGACCGTATTACATTACAGATTTATGCTGCTTTTTAGATAAAATTATTTTATTTTGGACATTCTTGTTATATCTAAGAATGTCCGAAATAAATTATTACAGGATTATCGTGTTTATTTGAAAAAGCTATGAGTTTTCTCCGATGTTGCCTGCTACTTTTAAGTTAAATAAAGTATAAACAAGTTGAAATACAAACCGTCACATTGTCCCGTGTGTATGATAAAAATAGGGAATGAGGCTATTTATTATTACCACATGGGTATCCAATTTTTATTTTGTTCTGAGAAGTGCAAAGAACGATTTATTGAAAATCCAGATTTATATATTACTCATTCAGGCAAACCCACTGCTGAATATTGTAAAAATCAAATAATAAAGCAACATTGTCTCAAACTTTCTGAATCTGTGAACAACGATACCAAAAAATCTATTACTAAAGCATTAGAGACAATGAGGGGAGTTAAAAGCATCCATATAGAGACTAATAAACTCGATATAACGTATGACTTATTACAAACAACTTTATTGAAAATCGAAAAATGTCTCAAGAAAACAAACCGACAATTATCTGGTAAATTTATGGAACGCATAAAACGTTTTTTTATAAATTACACTGAAGAAACAGAGCTGGACAATCTTAAACAAAAAGATAGTTACTCATGCCATAATCCACCTAAATAAAACTGAGCAAAGCAATCTTATGGGTAAGCATATTTACAATGCCTTCAATTTTAACATTGAAAGTCTAATATTTTGCTTGGCCAGTCATTGGTGGTGAGAGTTCGGTTTTATACAATAGTCTGGTTGGTTACAAACAACTTATGTCAACCAGATTTAAGGTATATTACTGTTTCTGGAGTTTCTCTCCGTTTTTTGCACCAATCAATGGAGGCATTACTTTACTGTTTGCCATCATGTGGTGTTTATGACACTTTACCTAGCGAAAATGCGGCATAGTTTCCACCGCACTCTATTTAACATAATATACATTATGCGTATAATAG
>JALXDW010000146.1:2761-7221 GCA_027070385.1 Chromatiales bacterium | reverse complement strand
CTTGAGGGTGGTGCTCTTGCCGGAGGCGTTGCCGCCGAGCAGGCAGACCCTCTCGCCCGGGCACATCTCCCTGTTCCCGTTGCTCACCGCACGTATGGCTCGGTGGTCGCCGCCTCCGTTCAAAAGATGCAGTTCGATGTGAGCTTGAACATCATGTCTCTGGGAGGCCTGGCCCTGGGCATTGGCATGCTGGTGGACAGCTTCGGTCCGCGCCGCATTTATTCGCTGTTGCTGTTTGTGTCCAGCTTCTTATGTTTTGGCTTTGCCCTGGCAGAAACCTTTACCCAACTGGCCATGATGCGTTTTTTGCTGGGTTTTGTCGGCGCCGGTTTTGTGATTGGCATTCGCATGATCAGCGAATGGTTCCCGGCCAGACAGACTGGCCTGGCGCAGGGGATTTACGGCGGTTGGGGCAACTTTGGTTCGGCCGCCGCCGCTCTGACCCTGCCCAGCATCGCATTGCTGATAGGTGGCGAAAACAGTTGGCGCTGGGCAATTGCAGGCAGTGGTCTTGTTGCCTTGCTGTATGCGGGAGTCTATTTTTTTAGCACGTCTGACACGCCCAAGGGTTCCACCTATTTCAAGCCAAAACGCTCGGGCGCGCTGGAAGTCACCAGTACCGGTGATCTGTTTTTGTATCTGCTAATGAACATTCCCTTATTTGCAGCTCTGGTGGTCCTGACCTGGAAACTCAGCCCGGCCAACCTGAATATGCTGAGTACTGCTGTTACCGATATTATTTATATCATATTAGCTTGCCTTTATACTTTCCAATCCATACGCATTTATCAAATTAACAAGCATGTCTTTAGCGAAACCATTCCTGAAATTGAACGCTACAAATTCAAACAAGTTGCCATACTCGACTTGTCGTACATGGTAACGTTCGGCTCTGAACTTGCAGTCGTTTCCATTTTACCTTTATATTTTATGGATACTTTTAACCTTTCTGCCGTTCAGGCCGGGCTGGTTGCCTCCGTCTTTGCCGGCCTTAACCTGATCATGCGTCCAGCAGGCGGCTGGATCAGCGACAAGTTTGGCCGAAAACGATCGTTAGCCGTTTTAATGGCTGGAACGAGTGTTGGTTACTATTTACTAAGTTTGGTAACCAGCGAATGGGGAATTGCACTTGCTGTTGTTGTGGTGGTGTTCAGTTCTGTCTTTGTTAATGCAGGCAATGGTGCAGTCTTTGCAATTATTCCTCTAGTGAAACGTCGACTAACCGGACAAATTGCAGGCATGGCCGGTGCTTATGGTAATGTTGGTGCAGTGACCTTTTTAACAACACTCTCATTTGTATCCACTGATATCTTTTTCATGGTGATTGCATCTTTTGCCGCTGTTGTATTTTTATTGATTACTTTATTTCTTGATAATCCGCAAGATCAGATGGTCGAAGTATTGCCTGATGGCACCGTTCAAATGATTGAAGTTGAATAAACAGTATCCTTTGCGTTAACCTCAAAGGTCATGGACAAACAAACATCCATGACCTTTTTTAGTGGAAAATATGAAAAAAACACTCTCAATAGAATCAGCGCATCAATGTCTGCCAGGCGGTAAACCCGATAACGAAGATACTTGCGGTATTCAGGTTGCCAAAGGTCAGCTACTACAAACCAAGGGCATTGCTGCGGTCATTGCAGATGGCATGAGCGGTAGTGATGCCGGAAAAGAAGCCAGCCAGGTTTGTGCAAAAGGTTTTTTAACAGACTATTTCAGCACTCCCGAAACCTGGACAGTACAGACTTCCGCACATAAAATTATTTCTGCTCTTAATCACTGGTTACACGGTAACGGTCAGCGTAAATACCAGTCACATAAAGGCATGGTCACAACATTAAGTGCGCTGATATTAAAATCCAATACCGGTTTTATTTTTCATATTGGTGATACCCGTATCTACCGACTGCGTGGCAATGAATTTAAGCAGCTAACCAATGATCACCGTGTACACATCAATGAAAACAAATCCCTGCTCTCCCGTGCAGTCGGGATTGATGTTCATCTTGATATTGATTATCGCAGTATTCCTCTTGAGGAGGACGACATATTTGTCATGGTCAGTGATGGTGTTCATGAATTTATTACTGATCAACGAATGCGGGAAATTATTTTTCAGCACAATAATGATCTGCAAGCAGCAGCTGATGACATCGTAAATGAAGCCATCACTAATAAAACCAATGACAATGTCACTTGCCAAATTATTCGTGTTACCTCCCTACCCGGAACAAACGAAGAAGAATTTTATCAAAGGTTGACTGAACTCCCCTTCCCACCAGTTTTGGAACCGGGAATGATTCTGGATGGTTATAAAATTTTACGGCATTTGTTTTCGAATAAAAGAACTGAAGTCTATCTGGCACAAGACACCGAGTCTGAAACAAATGTTGTATTAAAAGCACCTTCTGTTAATTACAATGATGATGCCGAATACATCAGTCTGTTTCTGCATGAAGAATGGGCAGGCCGTCGAATTAACAGCCCTCATGTCATGAAAGTGCTGGAAATACCTCGCAAACGGACTGCACTTTATTATATTGCAGAACATATTCAGGGGCGCACTTTACGTCAATGGATGGAAGATGAACCACGAGCCAACATCAATACTGTGCGTGATTTTATTGAACAAATTGCACGTGGCTTACGCGCCTTTCATCGGCTTGAAATGATTCACCAAGATCTCAAACCCGAGAATATTTTAGTGGATAAAAATGGTACTCTGAAAATCATTGACTTTGGTTCAACAAAAATAGCGGGGATTGATGAAATCAGTGCCCCGATTCAATTTAACAATATTTTAGGTACCATTAATTACACCGCCCCTGAATACCATATTGGAAAAACAGGTAGTAACCGTTCCGATATTTTTTCACTCGGGGTTATTGCTTATGAACTTCTCACTGGCCATTTACCTTATGGTAAAGATTTGTCAGCCAAAAACCTGATGAAACTTAATTATATCTCCATTAAACGTTACAATCCTGAAATACCCGCATGGGTTGATAAAGCGATTGAGAAGGCCGTTAGTATTAATCCCAATCAACGTTTTACCCGTCTGTCAGAATTCACCTATGCTCTCAACCATGCAGACTCCACCCTTGTGAACACAGACTATGTCCCGCTTATAAAACGCAACCCATTAAGGGCTTGGCAAACCATCAGTGCTATTTTATTGCTAGGGAATATTATTTTGCTTTATCTGTTGTATACATAAATATTAAATACTATGAATCAAACTGGTGAACTGTACGAGCTCTTCACTCTGATTTCTTTACCAGCCTGTTTTAATTACCTAGAATAACTCCACAGCATTTTCATCTTGCATAGCCGCTTGCAATGGTTTTTCAGGTTTATCTGTCACCGTAAACTGTGTAATTAACGAATGTAATAATGAAGCCAGTTGTGCCAAATCACTGCTATCTGAAGTGTTCTGTTTCGCATTGCCAATTGTCTTTGAAATGGAATCATTAATTTTAATAATCGTGCTGTTAATATCACACGCTGATTCTGACTGGCTAATACAAGAATCAGCAATATCTTTATTCATGATATCAATCTCAGCAAGGGTATTATTAACACTATCCAAAGCATAACCGGCACGCTTGGCCAAATCGACAGTTTTCACAGCCTGATCACGACTTTGCTGCATTGCTGTAATTGCACCACTGCTGCTATCCTGCATATTTTTTACCAGTTGCTGTATCTGAATGGTTGCCTGATAGGTTTTTTGAGACAAATTACGCACTTCATCCGCAACAACGGCAAACCCTCGTCCGTATTCCCCGGCACGGGCTGCTTCAATCGCAGCATTAAGTGCCAATAAATTTGTTTGCTCGGCAATAGCCGTGATGGCATCAAGAATGGTTTTTACTTCTGCACTTTCATCTGCTAATTGACGAACAATATCAGTCGAATGATTAATTTTATCTGACAGAAGATTAATTTCAGAAGCAGCCTCAATAACAACATCATGGCCAGCAGATGAAGAAGATAAGGCAGAGCGTGTTGCCTTGGCTGTTAATTGGGCATTATCAGCAACAAGTTGAATATTTCCTGTCATTTGCTGCATGGAAACAGACACATGAGCAATGGCTGTCTGTTGAGATGTAATAGCCTGATTTGTTCGTTCATTCGTTTTGGCAGATTCATACGATGCCAGTGATAAATTATCTGCTGCTGTATTTATTTGTGTCATCAATATTTGAATATTTTCTATGAATGCATTAAACCACTGGGACATTTGTTTAAGTTCAGCCACATCATAACTATCAAGACGGCGGGTAAGATCACGTTCACCTTCGGCTATATCTTTCAGTAACCGTGATATATTTGCCAATGGCCTTGAAATTCCTTTTAGGGTCACAATACGGAAAAACACGGCCAGAAGAATTAACGTAGCAATAAACACTGAAGCAACAGAATATTTCATTGTATTAAAATCAATATTTTTCTGC
>JALXDW010000146.1:0-2751 GCA_027070385.1 Chromatiales bacterium | reverse complement strand
GTTCACGATCAATACCCCGTACATATTTATCCGTAGTAATATGTGGGTTATGTTCAGCCAGTTTGTAAACCGGTAGTGCTTCTCGGTAACGCATACCCAGTTTTTTATGTTCATCAAGGAATTTCAGCGCATATTTTGTTAACTCTGGATATTGTTTTGCCAGCATTAATAAACGTTTAACTTCTGTTTGAACCTGGGATTCATTACCTATGAATTTATTCAGGTATTTGTTGTAAAGTGCTTCATCATAACCACGCAACAGAATATTCTTCCACTCCTGAACCTGGGTTTTAAAATACAGCTGCGCTTGAAGGGCGCTGTTCTGAATTGCATGTGTGTTTTCAGACAAGTATGCGTTATCCGCTATTAACTTTTCATACTTGAATACAATAAAACCACTTAACCCGGCCATAATCAACAAGCCAAGAATAAATAATACCGTTAATCTGTTTTTTATACTGTTCATATCACTGCCATCCTTAAAAACTTCTGTAAGGTGCGTCTATGGCAACGGCCATATAGTCATTCAATTATTCGTGGTGTTTTGTCGGGGAATTTATTCTGCAACAGCTAATCTGGCGTGTTCAACTCTGAAAGACAGAATGGCTGTTCCAGCTCACAATGCCACTGGACAAGTTGTTTCTCTGCAAATCCTGTTGCGGGGTTACTGCATCCATGCTCCCGGGATAAGATAAGAGCATTTCATTGTCATACCTTCAAATAAGCCTTTATTTTCGACCAGGCTACTTTGACTTATTTATATGACGTTTTTATGACAAAAAAGATAATATTAAGCTTTATATTACAAATCAGTGTTGCTGCAAATAACAAGGCCTCTGAAACTAGAGGCCTTGTTTTAAATGATTATTGGTAAATATCAGAACGGAATATCGTCATCAAAGTCACCCCCTGTCATTGCAGGAGCTGACTGGGATACTGACGGGGATGCTGCCTGGGGAGCTGCTTGTTGTTGAACAGGTTGCTGCTGCATTTGCGGTGCGGCAGCCTGATTAAAGTTGGCACTACCGCCCCCTTTGGAATCCAGCATTTGCATTTCATTGGCAACCACTTCTGTTGTATAACGATCCTGGCCATTTTGATCCTGCCATTTACGGGTTTGCAGTTTACCTTCGATATACACTTTGGAGCCTTTCTTTAAATATTCACCTGCTATTTCGGCCAAACGACGGAAGAAGACCACACGATGCCATTCGGTTTTATCAACCTGTTCACCGGTATTTTTGTCTTTCCAGCTTTCGGATGTTGCCAAAGTAATGGTGGTAACCGCTCCGCCATTGGGTGAGTAGCGTACTTCCGGATCCTTTCCCAGGTTACCGATAAGTATTACCTTGTTTATACCTCGTGCCATAATGTCTTCCTCCGGTTATCTTTATTTATCGAGTTAATTTGGTTTTAAAGTATCTTCTTAATTTGCAGCTTTTCTTAAATACAAATTCAGATTGTTAATGACTGACTGAATATTGCATTAA
Source organism: Chromatiales bacterium (assembly GCA_027070385.1). GTDB lineage: Bacteria > Pseudomonadota > Gammaproteobacteria > UBA6429 > Thiohalophilaceae > SZUA-37. The sequence continues at coordinate 1,261 of JALXDW010000146.1, read as the reverse complement.
ATCTTCTTCGTTAAGGTTTTGTTTGTCGACTTTAATATATGCAACACCATCATCTGCAATAACGGTGACATCCAGCACCCCTTCGATTTGACTTAAAGTATTGGCTAATTCCGCTGCTTCTGTATTAGCCAATGTTCCCACGTTTAATAACATACTGCTTGAATATTGTGGTTCACGAAGACTGATAATCAGTATCAACCAAACACCAAGTAAGACCACATTGAACAGCAATACACTGTCGAGCCCTATATGCTGCATCAACCAGCCACCAACCGCAGCACCAATAAACACGCCAAAGAACTGGGAGCTTGAATAGGCTCCCATGGCTGTTCCTTTATGTGCAACCGGTGCCATTTTTGCCACTAGGGATGGCATGGTGGCTTCGACCAGATTAAACGCCAGGAAAAAGAACAATAACATGAATGTGATGCCTGCTAAAGAGTGGCCCACCAGCCAGAAACCGAGCTCAGCTAAAGTTAATACTATAATAGATATAATAAGCATTTGTTTTAACTTGCGTTTTTTCTCACCCACAATAATCAATGGCACCACTCCCACCATGGAGAGAAATAAAATAGGCAAATAAATTTGCCAGTGAGCATTCACAACCAGCCCAAGCCTGTCGCGCAAAATAAAAGGCATCACCACAAACGTAGACATCAATGTGCAATGCAAAATAAGGATGCTGGCATCCAGACGCAGTAACTGCGTGTCTTTAAGAGCCGATTTAAACCAACCCGTTTCAACCTGTGCATCACGATGAAAACGGGATACCGTGGGGCTGGGCACCCAAACAACAATAATCAACATCCCACACACGGCCAGTATCGCGGTTAACCAGAAAATACCGGACAGACCAAACCAGCTATTGACCAATGGCCCTAAAACCAGTGCAATGGCAAAAGACAAGCCAATACTCATGCCGATGGTCGCCATAACCTTCATACGGTGTTCTTCACGGGTAAGATCGGCTGCTAACGCCATGACAGCACTGGCTACCGCACCTAAACCCTGCATGGCTCGACCAATAGTAATCCAAAGCAGGCTATCTGCAGATGCGGCTACGACGCTACCCAATGCAAAGATGCACAAACCACCGAGAATAACGGGTTTACGACCAAGTTTGTCAGATAATAGTCCTAAAGGAATTTGCAAGACGGCCTGGGTCAGACCATAGATACCCATCGCAATACCGGCCAATGTTGGATTATAGTCCGGCATCCTCTCTGCCAGAACGGAGAATACCGGTAAAATCATGAAT
>JALXDW010000145.1 GCA_027070385.1 Chromatiales bacterium | reverse complement strand
CGTCATGCCACAAGTTATTAATACCAATATCATGTCGCTAAATTCGCAGCGTAATTTGAATGCTTCTCAGGAAGCATTGCAAACATCATTGCAAAGGTTGTCTTCTGGTTTGCGTATTAACAGCGCAAAGGATGATGCAGCAGGTTTAGCGATTTCTGAACGATTTACTTCTCAAATACGAGGTTTAAATCAGGCCGTACGAAATGCCAACGATGGTATTTCTTTATCACAAACAGCTGAAGGTGCGTTAGCCGAAGCAGGTAATATCTTACAGCGTATTCGTGAACTATCCGTGCAATCTGCCAATGCAACTAACTCTGCATCTGACAGACAAGCGTTGCAATCTGAAGTAGGTCAGCTTGTTTCAGAACTGGATCGTATCGCCACCAATACAGAATTTAACGGACAGAAGATTCTGGACGGCACTTTCGGAACGGCTATTTTCCAGGTCGGTGCGAATGCCAACCAGACTATTCAGGCCACTACAAATAATTTCCGAACCAACCAATACGGTAACTACCGTGTTACCGGTCAGGCAACTTCAGCAGGTCCTCAGGCACGAAATGCTCAAGGTGATAACCTGATTATCAATGGTTCATTAGGTAGTATTAGTTTGGATATTGGTGCGGGTGATAGTGCAAAAGCAACCGCTGAACTTGTGACCTCCAAATCGAATGTGACCGGTGTAAAAGCCTTTGCCCGAACTGAAGTTAATATCAGTTTTGATGCTGCCGGTTCATATACACTGAATGTAGCTTCTGATAATGAAGATCTTCAGGCTATTTCATTCAGTTTACAAGGCACTGAAGGTAATGATGGTCTTTCCGGTGCAGTGACAGCATTCAATGATTTATCACACAAAACCGGCGTCACAGCACGAATCAGTGATGATGGACAAAGTGTCGTCTTGTTAAATGCAACCGGTAACAATATTAATTTATCGGATACAACCAATGCCAATGCTGGTAATGTGATGGTTGGTGGTAAGACCGGTGCCGATGGTACACAAGTGGGTGGTACTGTTATTGCTGCGAATCAGGCGGTGGATGTTGCCGTTGTTACGGGTCAGGTTGTTTTTGACTCCGATAAATCCTTCGGTATTATCGGTACAGCCGGTGCAACCATTACCAATGCACAAGAAGCCTCTGATTTAATGGGTGTGTCACAACTGGATGTAAGCCAGGTTGCAAGTGCTAATGAAGCCCTTGCGATTGTGGATGCGGCATTGTCAACGGTAAATGGGCAACGGGCAAAATTTGGTGCGATTCAAAGCCGGTTTGGTTCAACCATTTCCAACTTGCAGACTAACTCGGAAAACCTGAGTGCTGCGCGGTCGCGTGTACGTGATGCAGACTTTGCAATGGAAACAGCTGAATTAACCCGGGCACAAATTCTGCAGCAAGCAGGTACAGCGATGTTAGCCCAGGCGAATGTTGCCCCACAAAACGTTCTGACTTTATTACAGTAATCACTACTGGCGGGAAGGGTTATACTTGAATAGAGTATAATCCTTCCTCACTAATAAATGAGGTAACGTTATGGCAACGCAATCAATCGTTGATATGGTTCTACAAGTGCAAACAACAGGTGCGAAACCTGCTGTTAACCGTAGTGCTGTAGCTGCTGATAATGCGGTGAATCAAGACCGGCAATCTGTTGCCATTGTTGAACTTCATGCCGAACAGGTAGAAATGTCGCGCGATGAACTGGAGAGCGTCGTGAGCCAACTACAAGATTATGTACAAAGTATTCAGCGAGACATGAAGTTTCAGATTGATGATGTAACCGGTCGAGTTGTGGTGCAAGTGATTGATTCTAATAGCCAGGAAGTCGTACGACAGATCCCCTCAGAAGAAATGCTTGCGATTGCCCGACATCTAGCCGATTCCATTAATAATAATGAGGCTAAGGGCTTTTTCATTGAACTTAAAGCCTGATTTTTTTGTTCGGTGGTCTGTTTACTACCGTATTACCTGGCACCGTATTTGCTTTATTTACAATAGATTGGATAAGTACCCATTCTATAAGGAATTATTCCTTCGAGTAGATAAATAATGAGGTCAAATATGCCAGCCATAACATCCGTGGGCGTTGGTTCAGGTATCGATGTACAGGGACTGGTTGAAAAACTGGTGGCAGCAGAAGGTGATCCTGTTAGCAAAAAACTCGATCGCAAAGAAGCGAGTATACAAAGCAGCTTGACCGCACTGGGCGTTTTTCAGGGAGCCTTAACGGAATTTCAAACATCGCTTGCTTCACTTAAAGATGCACAATCTTTTACCAAAATGAGCATCGACTTGTCAGATGAAGAGGTACTGAATGCCTCGATTTCCGGCGATCCCGATCCGGGAAGTTACGACATTACAGTAGAACGTTTGGCGCAACAACACCGCCTGGTATCCGGCACTTTTAGCTCTGATTTGGAAGCGATTGGTACAGGTTCTATTAGCATTCAGTTTGGTGAGTTGAATGAGACAAGTGGTGACTTTATTGTTAATCCTGAGCGGCCGGTTAAAAATATTTTTATTAACAATGACAATAATTCCCTGCGTGGTATACAGCGTGCTATTAATGATGCGGATGCAGGTGTAAAGGCTTCTGTTTTAAGAGTCGGAAAGGGTTTCCGGCTTATTTTATCCAGCGAGTTGCCTGGTGCAACAAACAGTATGCGGCTTAAAATAAATGATGATGATACTGTTGATACCGATCTGTTGGGTCTGTCAACTTTATCATATGAACCCGGTATGTTACAGAATCAGGGGCAAAATCTGCGGCAAACATCAGAAGCTTTGAATGCGATTATTAAAATAGATGGTGTTGAAATTCAGTCACCTGAAAATTCAATTAATGATGTTATCAATGGCATTACACTGGATATTAACTCGGAGTCAGTGGGTAAAACCGTCGAACTCAAAGTTTTTCATGATAAAGCAAAAGTTACCGCTGCTATTGATGAATTTGTTTCACAATATAACGCTTTTATCCAACGTACTAATGAACTCACCAGTTATGATCCAGAAACACAGGAAGCCGGACCTTTAGCCGGTGAGTCATCCGTACGTAATGCGTTATCTCAACTCAGACGTGTTTTGGGCACCAACTTTTCAGCGGTAAACACGCAATATGTTTCATTGTCTGCATTAGGGATTGATACCGAACGTAGTGGTGAACAAAAAATCAATAGTAATAAAGTGCAGGCAGCCATTAATAACAATATTAATGAAGTTGCACAATTATTCTCACGTACCGGATCGGCAAGTGATCCTTTAGTTCGCTATATCAGTGCAACCGATGACACTCAAGTTGGGCGCTATCCGGTTTTTATTGATGTGCTGCCCACACAAGGCCATTATATCGGACTTGATGTTGCCGCAAGTAACATTATTGTTCCTGATGACGCAAATACCTTAACAGTGCGTGTTGATAACACCCAATCATCGGTTATTACCCTTAACAGCAAAATTTACAACTCATTGGAAAACCTGGCATCAGAGTTGCAAAGTAAAATTAATGGTGACCGTGAGTTATCCGCTAATGGTGCCGCAGTAAACGTCAGTGTTGAAGGCAATCATTTAGTGCTGACGTCACAGCGTTTTGGTGGTACATCAAATATTGCAATTGAAGATATTCCTGAGCAATTAATGGTCGCAACAGGTTTAACCGTTAAACAGGGGCAATCAGGCTCCGATATTCAAGGTGCCATTGGCGGTAATGCTGCCATTGGAAATGGTCGTACCCTGTTGGGACAGGGGGATGCGCGAGGATTGGAAATAAAAGTAGTGGGTGGTGCCGTGGGTCGGCGTGGCACGGTGAGTTATTCAAAAGGGGTGGCAGAGAAACTGGACAAATTAGTTGTGGGTTTTATGGAGCCGGGTGGTCTATTGCAAGGTCGAACAAAAGGTTTTACAGACAATCTGAAAAACATTGCAAATGATCGGGAAAAATTGGCAGAAAAACTTGAAAAATCTGAAAAACGGCATCTTAAAACCTTTACAAATCTGGACGCTCTTGTAGGTAAGATGCGTTCAACAGGTGAATATTTATCGCGACAACTGGCTGCATTACCAGGTGCGCGAGGTCAATCAAATAGACAGGGTTAAGCCTTGTTTGCATTAGGAGGTAGTAGTTATGAATATGGTTAAATTGCATAGTGCGGTTGAGCAATATAATCGGGTAGGTGTATCAAGCAGTGTTGAATCAGCCGATCCCCACAGGCTCATTCAAATGTTAATGAATGGAGCACTTGAAAAAATTGCCATTGCGAAAGGACACATGGAACGTAACGATATTCCACAAAAGGGCGGTAATATCAGTTGGGCGATTTCGATTATTGATGGTTTACGTGCAAGTTTAAATGTTGATGATGGTGGCGAAATCGCACAAAACCTGGATGACCTTTACGATTACATGACGCGTCGTCTGGCTCGCGCAAACATCGAAAATAACCCAGACCTGCTTGATGAAGTTGCATCCCTGGTTCGCTCTGTCAAAGGAGCCTGGGATGAGTTACCCGAAAAAGTAGAAGCCGGTAATAGCCACAATTAAAGGCGATAATCATTATGACAATGTACTGTTTATCACCAGCTCAATATGCAAAAAAAATTTTACGTTTAAGCCAGCATATGTGCGACATGAGTTACAAACAGGACTGGCATGCCTGTATGGAACTTGAAGAACAACGTCAAAAAGTGATGACGGATTTATTCAATCATCCTGACATGCCGGAAGCACTGGCTGAAATTGCGGAATTACTTGAACAGGTTTTGTATATTGATAGCGAAAGTCTTTATATTTGTGAAGAAGCAAGAGCGAAAGAGCTGGACAACATAAAAGAAAACAAATCACGACAGAAAGCTGTTACGGCTTATCATGCACACCAGAATTAGCCGGATTAAGGACGATCATCGCGCATAAAGTTAACCGGCTAGAAAGTGTGACTGGACAGCACAATAGTGAGCTTGCTAACCTTTTCATATGCCAGATATAAAAGATAAAACATCTTTACAGCACGGTGTGGTTGTGGATACCACTCTTCCTTTTAAGGTGTACCCGCTTACAGACGTGCATAACGACCTAAGCCCCCATAATGAACTGGCTTTTGACATTATCGATGCCTTTTCATCGGTTGATAGCAGTGACGCACGCGATAGAACCGGTCAATATAAAGCACTGGAACATAAGCTCACTACGATTTTACATTTGTTACGATTTTTACTGGCGAGTCAACAATCGCTTCCTGATGAACTGCCTGTCAGCTTATCAGCATCAACATTGCAATGGGATAATAGCCGTCTTACAGGCAATGTATTGTCTGATATCAGGGCATCTCAACAATTAGGTTTTGATATTTATCCCTCCACCGAGCTTCCATGGCCAATAAAACGGATAGGGGAAGTCATTGAGATAAACGGTTCAACAATAATGGTACGATTTTTACCCCTCGATGCGATCAATGACGAGCGCTTTGCAAAATGGATCTTTCAGCTGCATCGGCGCAGTGTACAAAAGCAAAAACAGTAGTTAAACGCCCACTATATACTTTTTGGTTGCTTTGGAATTCGTTTAAGCTGCCAGTAAGATCAATAATTTAGCTGTGCTGAAATTAATAGCGACAAAATTTTGACTTTCTGTGAATATCTTTCTACCCTTAGTAAGAACGATTACCATTACGCTTAAAATTAAATGAAGTACATATATAAAGGTATGGGCAATACATGATTCAAAAGAAAATTCTCGTTATTGATGACGATGAAACACGCCGTCACCAATTTTTTACGGTAATGGATTTTATCGATTACGCAGATCTGGATTGTACTAGTTACACCGATTGGGAAAAAAGTGACAAGCAAAATACACCGGATGTGCTGATTTTTGGTGGCGACTTTCAGGATACGGCTCTTTTAGTGAAACGTATTGAAACGGTTAAATCTGAATATAATACTGATTTACCGATTCTTCTTTTCAAACCGATTGAATTGCCCTTACCGTCCAATTTTTCATCACTGGTACTCAGTACCATTAACACCCCCTTTAAATTCCGTCAGTTACATCAAGCTTTACATATGGCCGATGTGTATTTGAAAAGCATGGGGGAAACACGCGAAGCCTCATCTTCAATGCTGTTTCGCAGCCTGGTTGGTAATAGCCGTTCGATTCGGGGGGTGCGTAAACTCATTGAGCAGGTGGCTAATTCAGATGCAAACGTATTGATTCTGGGTGAATCCGGTACCGGTAAAGAAGTGGTTGCGCGTAATTTGCATTACAACTCAAATCGAAGAGAAAAACCGTTTGTACCGGTTAACTGTGGTGCTATCCCACCTGATTTACTGGAAAGCGAATTATTTGGTCATGAGAAGGGTGCTTTTACCGGAGCAATCAGTTCGCGTCTTGGACGTTTTGAAATGGCAAAAGGTGGTACTTTATTTCTGGATGAAATTGGTGATATGCCGCTTGCTATGCAAGTTAAATTATTACGTGTATTGCAGGAACGTGTTTTCGAACGTGTCGGCAGTAATAAAAGTATTCCTGCCGATATACGGATCATTGCTGCAACCCATCATGATTTGGAAAAAGAAATTGCCGATGGACGTTTTAGAGAAGATTTGTATTATCGCTTAAACGTATTCCCTATCGACATGCCACCACTGCGTGATCGGGTTGAAGACATTCCACTTTTAATTAATGAATTGATTACCCGTATGGAGCATGAACAACGAGGTTCGGTACGTTTTACAACTACCGCCATTGCGGCATTATGCGAATATCCCTGGACAGGCAATGTACGGGAACTCTCCAATTTGATTGAGCGATTAGTGATTATGTTTCCATATGGAGTCGTCGATGTGCGGGACTTGCCACATAAATTCCGTGGCACTAATACAGTGGAGGATATTCGTGAGAGCAACACTACCGATACTGTAACGAACGCTCAAATAGAAGAAGCGTTTCGCATTCCCCAGGATGGTTTTGATTTGAAAGAACATCTTATTAATCTGGAATATTCCCTGATTAAACAAGCATTGGATGACACTGATGGTGTTGTGGCGCATGCAGCAAAACGGCTACAGATGCGTCGTACAACCCTGGTTGAAAAAATGCGGAAGTATGGATTGCAACGCCCGGAATCTGTCGCCCACTAATTATCATTGTTGAGCATGACGGGCCTAAATACGCATGGTTATTGCGTGTTGTTATTTCATTATGACAAAAAGCCACATCTTGGCAAGTGACAAAAGTGGACAGGCTAATATGA
>JALXDW010000144.1 GCA_027070385.1 Chromatiales bacterium | reverse complement strand
TCTTAAAGTCATTGCCGTCACGCATGGGCTTGTTACTCGACCTCACTTTACGTGATATTGAAAGGGTACTTTATTTTGAAGCTTTCGTCGTTATCGAACCCGGTATGACTGATCTTGAACCCGGTCAATTGATGTCAGATGAAGCCTATCTTGATGCTATCGAAGAATATGGCGATGAATTTGATGCCCGCATGGGTGCTGAAGCGATTTTTGAATTGTTGCGCAAGCTCGATCTGGAAGCCGAAGCGGTACAGGTTCGCGAAGACATGGGTAATACCCGCTCCGAAACTAAAATCAAGAAATACACCAAGCGCTTGAAACTCCTCGAAGCGTTTATGGAATCAGGTAACAAGCCTGAATGGATGGTCATGACAGTACTGCCTGTTTTACCACCTGAATTACGCCCATTAGTTCCATTAGAAGGTGGTCGTTTTGCAACGTCTGACTTAAATGATTTATACCGTCGCGTTATTAATCGTAATAATCGTTTAAAACGTTTACTGGATTTAAACGCACCTGACATTATCGTGCGTAATGAAAAACGTATGTTACAGGAATCGGTCGATGCCTTATTGGATAATGGCCGTCGTGGACGTGCGATTACCGGTTCTAACAAACGCCCATTAAAATCTTTGGCTGACATGATCAAAGGTAAGCAAGGTCGTTTCCGTCAAAACTTACTGGGTAAACGTGTTGATTACTCTGGCCGTTCAGTGATTGTGGTTGGACCAACACTTAAACTACACCAATGTGGTTTACCTAAAAAAATGGGCCTGGAATTATTCAAGCCATTTATCTTTAGTAAATTAGAACGTCGTGGTTTAGCAACAACGATTAAAGCCGCCAAGAAAATGGTTGAACGTGAAGGCCCTGAAGTCTGGGATATCCTCGACGAAGTGATTCGTGAGCACCCTATTATGCTTAACCGTGCGCCAACACTACACCGTTTAGGTATTCAGGCGTTTGAGCCAATGCTGATTGAAGGTAAAGCCATTCAGTTACACCCATTGGTTTGTACGGCGTTTAATGCGGATTTCGATGGCGATCAAATGGCGGTTCACGTTCCATTGTCTATCGAAGCACAACTTGAAGCGCGTACTTTAATGATGTCGACAAACAATATTTTATCACCAGCCAATGGTGAGCCGATTATTGTACCGTCTCAGGATGTTGTTTTAGGTTTGTATTACTTATCACGTGAACGTATTAATGCAAAAGGCGAAGGCATGGTCTTTGTTGATGCCAATGAAGTTCAACGTGCGAATGCAAATGGTATCGTTCACTTGCAAGCAAAAGTAAAGGTACGCATCAAACAGGTAACGATCGATAAAGAAGGTAATCGCATTGAGGAAACAAAACTCGAAGATACCACAGCCGGTCGTGCTATTTTGTGGGACATTGTGCCTGATGGTCTGCCATTCTCGTTGGTGAATAAAGATTTAACCAAGAAAGCCGTGTCACAGTTGATTAATGCCTGTTACCGAATTAACGGTTTAAAAGACACCGTTATCTTTGCTGACCAGTTAATGTATACCGGTTTCCGCTACTCCACCAAGTCTGGTATTTCATTTGGTGTGGATGATATGGTGATTCCTGAAGCGAAAACCACTATTTTACAGGCTGCTGAAGAAGAAGTACGTGAAATTGGTGAGCAGTACACCTCTGGTTTGGTGACCGTGGGTGAACGCTATAACAAAGTGGTTGATATCTGGTCTCGTACTAACGATCAAATTGCAAAAGCGATGATGGATGGTTTAGGTACTGAAGCTGTCGTTAATGCCGAAGGCGAAACGGTTCAGCAAAAATCATTCAACTCGGTCTTTATGATGGCCGACTCAGGGGCACGGGGTAGTGCTGCCCAGATCCGTCAGCTTGCCGGTATGCGTGGCTTGATGGCCAAACCGGATGGTTCCATTATCGAAACACCGATTACAGCGAACTTCCGTGAAGGTTTGAACGTACTGCAATACTTTATTTCAACACACGGTGCACGTAAAGGTCTGGCTGATACCGCACTGAAAACAGCAAACTCGGGTTACCTAACACGACGTTTAGTTGATGTTTCACAGGATCTGGTTGTTACCGGTGAGGACTGTGGCACCGAAAACGGTTTAACACTGGCCAGCGTCATTGAAGGTGGCGATGTTGTAGAAGCATTAAGTGAACGTGTTTTGGGACGGATTGTTGCCAAAGACGTTGTGAACACCAAAGGTGAAACCGTTATTGAACAAGGCACTTTGCTGGATGAAGCATGGGTCGATAAACTCGATAACCTTGGTGTGGATCATATGTTAGTCCGTTCAGCGATTACCTGTGAAAATCTGCACGGTGTTTGTGCAACCTGTTACGGACGTGACTTGGCTCGAGGCCATAAAGTGAACGAAGGGGAATCGGTGGGTGTTATTGCAGCACAATCTATTGGTGAACCGGGTACACAGTTAACCATGCGTACTTTCCATATTGGTGGTGCAGCATCTCGAGCAGCGGCTATTAGCAATATTGAAATCAGAAGCAAAGGGACTGTTCGTTTACACAATATGAAAACCGTGCAACACGCCAATGGGCATAATGTTGCGGTATCCCGTTCCGGTGAAATCACGGTGCTTGATGAAATGCAGCGTGAACGTGAACGTTATAAAGTACCGTACGGTGCGGTCATTACCGTTAACGATGGTGATGAGGTCGAAGGTGGTCAGATTGTTGCAAACTGGGATCCTCACACTCACCCGGTTATTACTGAAGTGGCGGGTAAAATTGAATTTGTGGATATTGTTGAAGGTTCAACAGCAACCGCTGATGTGGATGAAGTCACCGGTTTAAGTTCATTGGTTATCATGGATCCAAAACAACGTCCGGCCGCCTCCAAAGATTTGCGTCCTGCGGTGCGTTTGATCGATGCCAACGGTGAAGGTCTGAATATTGCGGGTACCGATATTCCTGCACATTACTTCCTGCCGGCCGGTGCGATTGTGACCATGAAGCACGGTGCTGATGTGGGTGTGGGTGATGCGATTGCACGTATTCCACAAGAATCATCAAAAACACGTGATATTACCGGTGGTCTGCCACGGGTTGCCGATTTATTCGAAGCACGTAAACCGAAAGAGCCATCTATTCTGGCAGAAATTACCGGTACTATCAGCTTTGGTAAAGAAACAAAAGGTAAGCAACGCTTAATGATTACGCCTGCTGAAGGTGAGCATTACGAAGTACTAATACCTAAGTGGCGTCATGTGACCGTGTTCGAAGGGGAGCATGTTGAGCAAGGTGAAATGATTGCTGAAGGTGAGCCAAATCCACATGATATTTTACGTTTATTGGGTGTGGAAGAATTAGCCCGTTATATCGTAAAAGAAGTGCAGGACGTTTACCGTTTACAAGGTGTAAAAATCAACGACAAACATATCGAAGTGATAGTGCGTCAAATGCTGCGTAAATGTGAAATTACCGATGGTGGAGACAGTAAATTCCTCCGAGGTGAACAAATTGAACGCTCACGGGTATTGGAAGTGAATGAGAAGTTGATTGCAGAAGGTAAAGATCCTGCGAAATACTCTTATATGTTACTGGGTATCACAAAAGCATCGTTGGCCACCGAATCATTTGTTTCCGCAGCTTCTTTCCAGGAAACAACACGGGTTCTGACAGAAGCGGCTGTGACCGGAAAAGTCGACAATTTACGAGGTCTGAAAGAAAACGTGATTGTGGGCCGTTTGATTCCGGCAGGTACCGGACTGGCATACCATGAAGAGCGTCATCGTCAGCGCCATCAGGTTGATGAAGCCAAATTGGCGATTGACGAAGCGACTTCCGTGCTTGAATCGGAAGTGGCAGCCGCGGCGGCCGAAGCCGATTCAGCTTCGGCTTCCGAGTCGCCATCTGAATAAAAAAAGGGCATTTTGAATGCCCGATTGATGATTAGGCCAGTAAAATGGCCAAATAATTGGCGGATAGCCCTGAAATTTAATTTTGTGGGTAATTAAGTGTAAATCTGGTTGACAGTACACCACTAGATTCACTACAATCCGCGCCTCACATACGACAGGTCGAGAAATTTTTTCGGCCTGTCGTTTATTTTCTGGAGTTTAGAGAAATATGACCACAATTAATCAGCTCGTTCGCAAACCGCGCAAGCGCAAGATTGTGAAATCGAATGTACCAGCACTGGCTGCCTGCCCACAACGTCGTGGTGTATGTACCCGTGTGTATACAACAACACCGAAAAAACCAAACTCGGCAATGCGTAAAGTTGCTCGTGTTCGTTTAACAAATGGCTTTGAAGTCAGTAGTTATATTGGTGGTGAAGGCCATAACTTGCAGGAACACTCGGTGGTTCTGATTCGTGGTGGTCGTGTTAAGGATTTACCCGGTGTACGTTATCACGTTGTGCGTGGTTCTTTAGATACATCTGGTGTAAGTGATCGCAGAAATGGCCGTTCAAAATACGGTGCCAAGCGACCCAAGAGTTAATCAAGGTTAGGATATATAAATGGCTAGAAGACGCGTCGCGCAAAAACGAGAAATTTTACCGGATCCGAAGTACAAATCGGAATTAATTGCCAAGTTTATCAACATGGTAATGATGCACGGTAAAAAATCCGTTGCAGAAAGCATTGTATACGGTGCATTAGATAATGTTGCCGAGAAAAAACACGGTGAAGCTCAGGGTATTCTTGAAGTGGCACTGGATAATGTTCGCCCGACTGTGGAAGTCAAATCACGTCGAGTCGGTGGTGCAACCTACCAGGTACCTGTTGAGGTTCGTGCAAGTCGTCGTAATACACTGGCAATGCGCTGGATTATTGATGCGGCACGCAAGCGCGGTGAGAAAGGAATGGGTGCACGTTTAGCGGGTGAATTGTTTGACGCGGCTGAAAATCGTGGTTCAGCAGTGAAAAAACGTGAAGACACACACCGTATGGCTGATGCGAATAAAGCATTCGCGCATTATCGTTGGTAAACAGAAGGTTAGACAAATTATCTGACTTTTTAGAAGGTAACTTTTTATAGGGCAGGCAGAACAAGTGGCACGTAAGACTCCTATTAATCGTTACCGCAACATTGGCATCATGGCACATATTGATGCAGGTAAAACGACGACAACAGAACGCGTTTTATTTTATACAGGTATTTCACACAAAATCGGTGAAGTACATGATGGTGCCGCTACCATGGACTGGATGGAGCAGGAACAAGAGCGGGGTATCACCATTACCTCGGCTGCAACGACCTGTTTCTGGCGTGGTATGGATCAGCAGTTTGAGGAACATCGTATCAATATAATAGATACGCCTGGACACGTTGATTTTACGATAGAAGTTGAACGCTCATTACGCGTTTTAGACGGTGCATGTGCAGTATTTTGTGCGGTCGGTGGTGTCGAACCACAGTCAGAGACAGTGTGGCGACAAGCGAACAAATATCAGGTGCCACGGCTGGCATTTGTAAACAAAATGGATCGCTCTGGTGCAGATTTTTTGCGAGTGGTTGGACAAATTAAAGAGCGTTTAGGCGCAACAGCTGTTCCAATGCAGTTAAATATTGGTGCAGAAGAAGGTTTTCAAGGCGTAATCGACCTGGTTCGCATGAAAGCCATCTACTGGAATGAAGACGACATGGGCGCAACGTATGAGCCCAAAGAGATTCCAGAAGAATATATGGCGAAAGCGGTTGAATTGCGTGAGCAACTACTTGAATCCGCTGCTGAAGCCAATGAAGAGTTAATGGATAAATACCTTGAAGAAGGGGATTTATCAAATGAAGAGATAAAATCAGGCATTCGTTTGCGTACATTAGCAAATGATATTATTCCTTGTTTTTGTGGCTCTGCTTTCAAAAACAAAGGGGTGCAAGCCATGCTTGATGCTGTTGTCGACTATATGCCATCGCCAGAAGATGTGCCTGCAATTAAAGGTATTTTGGATGATGGGACAGAAGCTGAACGGCCTTCATCCGATGAAGCACCGTTTGCTGCACTCGCGTTTAAAATCGCGACCGATCCATTCGTTGGAACATTAGCGTTCTTTCGAGTGTATTCAGGTGTATTAAAAGCCGGTGATTTTGTTTATAACCCGGTAAAAGGTAAAAAAGAGCGCATTGGCCGTATTTTGCAAATGCATTCGAATAGCCGCGAAGAGATTAAAGAAGTACGAGCAGGCGATATTGCAGCGGCTGTTGGTCTTAAAGATGTCACCACAGGTGAAACCCTGTGTGATTTGAAACATGTGATAACCCTGGAACGGATGGAGTTCCCTGAACCGGTTATAGCGGTTGCGATTGAGCCTAGAACATTGGCCGATCAAGAGAAAATGGGGATTGCATTAGGTAAGTTAGCGCAAGAAGATCCTTCGTTCCGTGTGAGCACAGACGAAGAGTCCGGACAGACAATTATTGCCGGCATGGGCGAGCTTCATCTCGACATTATTGTCGATAGAATGAAACGAGAGTTTGGTGTCGAAGCCAACGTCGGTGCGCCACAAGTTTCATACCGCGAAACAATTCGCGGTTCTGTTGAAAAGGCAGAAGGAAAATTTGTGCGTCAGTCGGGTGGTCGCGGTCAATACGGGCATGTTGTGTTACGAATTGAACCGCAAGAGCCTGGAACAGGTTATGAGTTTGTTAATGAGATCGTTGGCGGCTCAGTACCTAAGGAATACATTCCTTCGGTTGACAAAGGAATACAGGAAGCCATGCAAAACGGTGTGGTGGGTGGATATCAGATGGTTGATATCAAAGTCACATTACATGACGGCTCGTTTCACGAGGTTGACTCGAATGAAATGGCCTTCAAAGTGGCCGGTTCCATGGCGTTTAAAGCCGGTGCGGCTGAATGTGATCCGGTTCTGTTAGAACCTGTTATGAAGGTGGAAGTAGTGACACCTGAGGAACATATGGGTGATGTTGTGGGTGACTTGAACCGTCGCCGCGGCATTATCAACGGGATGGACGACAGTCCAGCCGGTAAAGTGATTCGGGCAGAAGTGCCGTTAGCTGAAATGTTTGGCTATGCGACGGACTTACGCTCAGCAACACAAGGCCGTGCGACATATAGCATGGAATTTGAGAAATACAGTGAAGCGCCAAGCAGTATTGCAGAGGCGATTGTTAAGAAAGCGTCTTAACCGACTTTTAAGGCTAAGACAGTATTAATTTTTAAAGAGGGCAAAACGGTGTCAAAGGAAAAATTTGAACGAACTAAACCCCATGTTAACGTGGGAACAATTGGTCACGTCGATCACGGCAAAACCACATTAACAG
>JALXDW010000143.1 GCA_027070385.1 Chromatiales bacterium | reverse complement strand
GTATTGTCGACCATCAACACCGCAGCCGCGCCTTTAGTACCTTTTTACCAAACCTGTTTGGTGAAATTGCACTGTATAGAATACAAAAATCTGTCGAATAACAGCTATGATTTTGCAGCCAAGGGTGCGACCGTAAAATAAAAAGTTGCCCCTTTATTCACCTCGGCTGTTGCCCATATTTTACCATGATGCCGCATAATAATTCTTTTAGCTGTAGCCAGACCGATACCTTCACCCTCAAAATCCCGTTGATGATGTAACCGCTGGAAAGAACCAAATAAACGATCGGCAAAAGCCATCTCAAAACCAACACCGTTATCTTTGACAAAAAATACTTTCTGTCCATCCTGTAACGCTTCGCCAATCTCAATGGTTGGATTGGCTTCATTTTTTGTATATTTCCATGCATTGCGGATCAGATTTTCAAAAACAATATACATAAGTGTTTTATCTGCCGTTATTTCCATCTTGTCCGCAATCACAACCTCAATATCGCGTTGAGGAAATTCGGTATATAAATTTGACATGATCTCCGTCACCAGCTCGGAAACAGAAAAATGCTGCAGCAATAAATCCTGGCGGGTAATACGGGAAAGAGACAGCAGTGCATCAATGAGGGTTGCCATACGCTGACTAGCCTTACAGATACGTTGCAAATAATCCTGGGCATTGTCATCAAGCAAAGCATGATAGTCTTCTTCCAGTGCCCTTGAAAAACCATCGAGTGCACGCAAAGGTGCCCTCAAATCATGTGAAACCGAATAACTGAATGCCTCCAGTTCTTCTGTTAATGCAAGTTGCTGATTATACGCGTTCGAAAGCTCATTCGTTTTCTGACTAAGCTCCCTGGTCTTTGTATTCACCTCATCTTCAATTATTTTTTTCTGTTCAGCTAATAAACGGTTATGCTCAATATGGGCACGAATAATATGCCATATAAATAATGTGATAAACAATCCAGCGATTAACACAATAAGAGGCATCATTAAATTAAGTTCCAACAAGCTCTTGTTTTGTGTCAGTTGAATACTGAGCCGTTGTTTACCCAAAGAAATGCTTTTTTCCACCTCAAATTTCGTTAGCCAGATACTATCAGCAACTGCGGCTTTAGCCGGCAAAATAAGATTATCATCAAGAGTGATCTGTACTGTTGAAAAGAAATCCGGAGTACCCATTACGGCCTGAATTTTAAACATGTTAATTTTGTAAAGCAAAATCCCAAAAACATCGTTAAGCCCACGATTGCCAATGTTATCACTGTAACCATTAAATAGAATCTGTACAGCAAACAAACGCTTTTTTTCTTTCTCTGCCGGCATAAAAAGCAGTAACTCGGGATTTTCGGGTAAGGCCTGAATGGCATGTTGAACGACAGAAAATGTTAACAGGTCACGTCCAAACCAGCGGGAATTTTTTACATTAAAGGGTTCAATATATTTAACCGGAAACAAAAATTCATGTTCCGGTGCTGCTGTTTTATTCACACTCTCATTTAATTGTGTAATTGAAAAACCTGTATAGCCTTCCTCTTGCATTGCTTTTTCATACTCTGACTTGTTTTTTAAAGGAACTTTCTCAGCAAAATAAACAAGTTCAATAAACCGGTTTTGTCGTAACAAAGAACCGGCAAGCAAACGAAATTCATCCTCACTCACCTCATCTAACAAATAAAATAATGAATTGAACTCCCGGTTTATTCGTCCAACATTTTCAAAAGCTTCCTTGATCTGATTAAATACCTTGTTTGCTCTGGATTCAAAAAACAGATGATCTTTTTCAATTTCATATTTCAGGGTTGTTAAAGAAATAAAAATACTGAGAATAATCCCCCCCGCGATAATCAAACGTTCTGTAATAAGAGTCAGCTTCATAATTTTATAGCATTAATTAATAAGGTTTGGCATATCGCCCCACTTTATAGAAGTTCTTCTTTTAGTGTTTGCATCCAACTGAATGCCGGCCTTTTTCAGTAAACGGGTGTTAGCAAACATGGCCCATTCTTTGTTAACCGTTATCGGAATTTCATTCACAGGTGTGCCATTTAAAATTTCAATCGCAACTTCGGCAGCCCAGCGGCCCTGTTCTTCAGCCTTTTTAGT
>JALXDW010000142.1 GCA_027070385.1 Chromatiales bacterium | reverse complement strand
TAATCTCAAAACGTTCGACCGATCCACGTATATTTAAAACTTCCGATGCAGCTTTAAGGTGCTGCAATCGTATCGGTTTTAATAAAGTCGAAGTGTTTTTTGAATAATTCATCTCATTTATTAACAAAGTAACCAAGCCAGTTGTTATAACTGGCTTTTTTTTGTGCATTCATAACCCGAAACTATACTTCTGGGCATAAATTTAGTACATTAGCGAGCAACGCCCAATTTTGTATGTTTGGTCTAACTTATGAATGAACACGATGTACGTCTACTTTTTGATGCCGGTCATTGGTCTGGGGCATCGGTTGTTTACATTGCCGATGAAAATGCCTGGCGGGTTTATATCAATGCGCTTGAAAAAGATGAACAGGAAACCCTCACACTCAAAACCGGTACTCCCCGGAACTTTAAAACATCTGACACTGCCATACGTTGGTGCCATGAAATTGGTTTTAAGAAAATAGCTGTACATCTTTCGCAAACCAAGCTGGTCTACCAACAGCATGACCAAAAAAGCCTTAAAATTGTTTTAATTGAAGATAATTCAGCTGATATTGAGCTGACCTTGCGAGTGTTCCAGAATTTAAACGCCAATATTAATGTGTTGGTACTCGAAGACGGTATGGAAGCCACCGACTTTCTGTTTGCAAAAGGAAAATACCGGTCACGACAAAAAAGTGAGCTGCCAAAAATCATTTTACTCGACTTAAAATTACCCAAACTTGATGGTCACGAGGTGTTAAAACAAATTCGCAGCAATGATGATACTCGGTACATACCGGTTGTTGTCTTGTCGACTTCTGTTGAAGACAAGGATATCCGTTTAAGCTATGAACTTGGTGGCAACAGCTATATTAACAAACCGGTCAATTATGAAGAATTTCGCAATGCTCTTGAAGAGGTTGCCCTGTACTGGCTGAATATTAATACTTCTAACTATACGACTGTTTAAACCGGGCTTTTTTAAACAAGCGTCACTTTGGCAAAACGCCGCTTACCAACCTGGTAAATATGTTCACTGCCAGCGACAACTTTTATATCCTTTGATACGACTTTCTCACCGTCTATTTTTACAGCCCCTTGTTTAAGCATACGATAAGCTTCTGAAGTACTACTGACCAAACCGGCCTCCTTGAGTAGATTGGCAATGGGCAATTCACCTTCTACTGCACTCAGTTGCTTTTGTTCAATATCAGTCGGCATGGCGCCTTTCTGAAAACGTGCAATGAAATTTTCACGTGATTTTGTAGCCGCAGTCACAGAATGAAAACGTGCAATAATTTCTTCGGCCAACAGGAATTTAATATCGCGCGGGTTAGCACCTTGCTCTATTTGCTGTTTAAAGGCTTCTATTTCAGACAGTGGCCTGAAGCTCAACAGTTCAAAATAACGCCACATCAACTCGTCAGAGATGGACATTAGCTTGCCAAAGATTTCATCCGGTGCTTCGTCAATACCAATATAGTTGCCCAAAGATTTGGACATTTTATTGACGCCGTCAGTCCCTTCCAATAGCGGCATCGTCATTACGACTTGTGGTTTCTGGCCATAGTGCTTTTGTAATTCACGCCCAACCAGTAAATTAAATTTCTGATCGGTTCCGCCTAATTCAACATCGGCCTTCATTGCAACGGAATCGTAACCCTGTATTAACGGGTATAAAAATTCATGGATCGCGATGGGCTGCCCGGACTTATAGCGTTTATTAAAATCGTCCCGTTCCAACATCCGTGCAACGGTATGTTTTGCTGCTAATTGAATCAGATCAGCCGGTGACATTTCATTCATCCAGCTTGAGTTAAACATCACTAATGTTTTTTCAGGTTCTAAAATTTTAAATATTTGTTGTTCATAGCTACGCGCATTTTCTATTACTTGATCACGCGTTAATGGGGGACGTGTCGCTGATTTGCCGGTTGGATCACCAATCATGCCGGTAAAATCACCAATTAAAAACAGTACTTCATGCCCCAAATCCTGAAATTGACGCAATTTATTGATGAGAACGGTATGCCCAAGATGTAAATCCGGTGCAGTTGGGTCAAAACCGGCCTTAATACGCAAAGGCTTGCCGGTTTTCAGGCGTTCGGCCAGCTCT